>JAKSRN010000156.1 GCA_024403585.1 Lachnospiraceae bacterium
GCTGCCTGAACCCTGCCATCTTCTCCATTGGCACCATGAAGCGCCATAAATACAACATCTGCTGCCTGACAGATTTTCAGCACATTTGGTCCGAAAAACTCTCTTCTATTCTTGATCTCAGTTTCGATATGATCATTAAAGCTGCGGATATAGGCAGCTGCCTCATCCACATCACAGGGAGTATCAAAAACGTGGTCCGGATCCGCCTCAGCCCATCCGCTGAAAACATCCAGCAGGATCGCCTGATGTCCTCTTTCCTGAAGTGCCTTGCATACACCGGTTCCTGATACAACAGAGACTGCTCTCTCTGTACTGGTACCTCCTGCTAATACAACTATCTTCATACTATCTCCTTTAATTCGTCTGCAGTCGCCATCCGGCAGGCCACATTCGTTCCTTCCGTAAACACGCTCCAACTATTATTATACACCATTTGGCGTATCTGGTCACTATCGGGCTTGCGATCAGCTCTCTATTCCTTCCACCATCTTCCTGAAGCACCGCACGGAAGAACCAGGCCGGAAGATGTAACCGGAATTCCAATCTCCTGGGATTCCACCTGACCTTTGTAGCCCTTCAGCACAGTAGAAAGCATATAGGTCAGAACAGCCGGTGCCAATCCTGTTGTATAGGAATTGATCAGGAAAAAGAGCGGATCATCTGACAGCAGTTTCTCGCACAGCTGTACAAACGGGAAGATAGACTCCTCAATCTTCCAGATCTCACCTTTAGGTCCTCTTCCGTAAGAAGGAGGATCCATGATGATGGCATCATAATGATTTCCTCTTCGGATCTCGCGCTCAACAAATTTCACACAATCATCCACCAGCCAGCGGATCGGACGATCGGAAAGTCCAGAGGATGCGGCATTCTCTTTTGCCCAGTTTACCATACCCTTGGATGCATCCACATGGGTCACCTGTGCGCCTGCAGCAGCTGCTGCCAGAGTTGCACCACCGGTATAGGCAAACAGGTTCAGTACCTTTACCGGTCTGCCGGCATTCTTGATCTTCTCTGCACACCAGTCCCAGTTCACTGCCTGCTCAGGAAACAGTCCTGTATGTTTGAAGCTGAATGGTTTCAGCTGAAATGTCAATTCTCTGTAATGTACGGACCACTGCTCCGGAAGGTTGAAGAACTCCCATTCTCCGCCACCCTTGCTGCTTCTGTGATAATGTCCGTTTTTCTTTTTCCAGCCCGGATGTTTTTTATCTGTTTTCCAGATTACCTGAGGATCCGGACGGACCAGAAGGTATCTGTCCCATCTTTCCAGCTTCTCACCGCCGGAAGTATCCAGAATCTCATAATCCTTCCACTGATCTGCTACCCACATATTCTGTCCTTTCTGTCGGAGAAACTTCCGACACCTGTCCTGTTACTCTGTCATTCCAAGTTCCGCCTTCAATCCGGCCAGTCGGTTTCCGAACTGGTCAAAGAAGGACTCTCCGCCATTGTAGGCGGTCATATAAAATCGATTCAGGATCAGCATTGCAGCCTGCTTTCTGACAGTCTCATCGCCCTCTTCTTCCAGAAGAGCCTGCAGATCCTTCAGAAAATAATGCCAGTCGATCACAAATGCTTCATAACGGGCATAATCCTGTTCACCGATCCATTTTTTCACCTTGATCTTGCTTCTGTTTCTGCAGCTGCATTCGTGCACCTGAAGAAAATACCGGAAGCTTCTGTTTTCATAAAGCCGTCCCAAAGGAAACAGACGGCAGATGCCAGGCCGTACCGCATGGATGCTGCAGCGTCCCTGCTCATTAAGGAATGCACAGCCTTCACTTTCCGCCTGCATCTTCAGGTTCGGAAGGATCAGTCCATCCACCACGCCCAGCTCCAGATACTGCTCCAGCAGCTGCTCAAAGGAACAGGCTGCTGCTTTTGTCAGTCTGTGTACATCCAGCGGATCCAATATAATAGAAGACCCCATCCCGTGACAGCAGGAGGAGCATCCTTCACAATCCCTGGTATCTGTTTTTACCATATCATTCGGTCCGTACAAACGGCCATCTGAAACCGCCTGCAGGTCAATCTGTCTCTCCATGTACAGCCCTCTTTCTACTTATATCGAACCAAAATTATATCGCACTTTTTTCCCATTTGTCAAACTGTAGCTGGAACAGGCCGGATCAGCAAAAAATCCCCATCAATCCCATAAATATCCCCTGTATGCCAGCTCATCTTTCTTATATAATAGAAGATAGCGAAGGAGAATACCATATGGAAAAGAAAGAATTAGCATTAAAAATCATAGAGGCACTGAAGAACGAGTATCCGGATGCAGCCTGCACCCTGGACTACGACGATGCCTGGAAACTGCTGGTCAGCGTACGTCTGGCAGCCCAGTGTACCGATGCCAGGGTCAATGTTGTCGTACAGGATCTTTACGCTAAATATCCGGATGTCAACGCATTAGCTGCTGCTGAACCGGAAGAGATTGAGGAGATCGTCCGTCCCTGCGGACTTGGAAAGAGCAAGGCAAGAGACATCTCTGCCTGCATGCGTATATTGAGAGATCAGTATAATGGCAAAGTCCCCACCAGCTTCGAAGAGCTGCTCTCTCTGCCTGGTGTCGGAAGGAAAAGTGCCAACCTGATTATGGGGGATGTGTTTGGAAAACCTGCTATTGTCACAGATACCCACTGTATCCGTCTCTGTAACCGTATGGGACTGGTGGACGGGATCAAGGAACCGAAAAAAGTGGAGATGGCCCTGTGGAAGATCATTCCTCCGGAAGAAGGCAGTGATTTTTGCCATCGACTGGTCTTACATGGAAGAGAAATCTGCACAGCCAGAACAAAACCTTACTGCGACAGATGCTGTCTGCAGGATCTCTGCAACAAAAACATTTAAAAAGGAACTGCACATAAGTGTTTTTGTTCCATAGGAAATTTCCCATGAAGCGAAAAAAAGAGACGGCATATCACTGCCGTCTCTTTTTATTATTCATAATCTGCTGATTACAGATGTTCTGCTGATTACAGAAGTGTGATTCCTGCTTTCAGACACTCTAACTGGACATCCTCAGGCCACAGAGAACTCTGTACCTCACCGATGTGTGCTTTTCTCAGGAAGAACATGCACAGACGGGACTGTCCGATACCTCCACCGATGGTATATGGAAGAGTTTTATCAATTACTGCTTTCTGGAATGGAAGCTCTGCTCTCTCCATGCATCCGGCTTTCTCCAGCTGCTCAAGAAGGGCTTTTGTATCAACACGGATTCCCATGGAGGAAAGCTCCAGTGCGATATCCAGTACAGGATAGTATACCATGATATCACAGTTCAGCTGCCAGTCATCATAATCCGGTGCACGACCGTCATGTGGTTCTCCGTCAGCCAGTTTATCACCAATCTTCATGATACAGATTGCTTTATTCGCTTTACAGAAGAGGTACTCACGCTCTTTTGCTGTTTTATCAGGATACATAGCCAGAAGCTCATCTGTTGTTACGAATGTGATCTCTTTTGGAAGGATCAGATCAATGTAATCATACTGAATTGCCATATACTGCTCAGTTTTTCTGATACATTTGTAGATTGTACGAACAGTCTCTTTCAGGTAATCCAGGTTACGCTGCTCACGTGTGATCACCTTCTCCCAATCCCACTGATCAACAAAGATGGAATGGATGTTATCAGTATCCTCATCACGGCGGATTGCGTTCATATCTGTATACAGGCCCTCACCCACTTTGAAGTCATAGCGGAATAATGCCTGTCTTTTCCATTTTGCCAAAGAATGTACAACCTCTGCCATTTTTTCATTCTGCTCTTTAATTCCAAAAGAAACAGGACGCTCATAACCATTCAGGTTATCATTCAGACCGGTTTCAGGATCAACAAACAGAGGAGCTGTTACACGAGACAGGTTCAGTCTCTGGGACAGCATGCCCTGGAATGTATCTTTAACGGTTTTAATCGCGATCTGAGTGTCATGAAGGTTAAGTGCGGACTCATAATCCTTTGGGATAAGTAATCTTTCCATAGTGTTCTCCCTCGTTCTTAGATATTCTTGTCCTATTATATATCATAGTTACAGAAAATTGTATAGTTTTCTTTAAAAATAAAAGTATAAAAGGATTTTCTTGCATTTTTTTAATTTTTATCAGGCAAATTTGGCTTTTTATGCTGTTTTACCAATGATATCATTCATATTAGGGGTGAAATCCACGCGAGCGTGCACTTGGCTCGTTGCTTTCGCGTAAATCAAAAACAGAGGAATGCAGGCATTCCTCTGTCTGGGAAAAAGGGAGCAGCTTTTTGCTCCCTTTTCCAAAGGTATATGAAAAGGTTGGGGGGGGTATAATCAACTGTAAATTCAAAGGGACTCTTCCAAGAATTCTTTCAATGTTTTTGCGTCCTCTTCTTCATTTCCGCCTTCAATTGTAAAGACGAGTTCATCTCCACATTTCACAGAAAGGCACAAAACATTGAAGATCAATTTGGCATTGCCTTCTTTTTCTCCATTCTTGATTATAACATCTCCTGCACAAAGTGCTGCTTTCTCTACAAGCATACCGGCAAGCTTTACCGGCAGTCCTTCAGGATTATTTACCTTACAGGAAAATGTTACCATTCTTATCCTTCTTTCTTAATTCAAAACATATTGTTCCAGTGCGATGGCAACACCATCTTCTTCATTGCTGAGAGTTACTGCATCTGCACATTTTTTGACATGCTCCGGCGAATTTGCCATGGCAACGCCAAAAGCCGCATGCTTAAACATTGGAATATCCAGTTCCTGGTCTCCAAATGCAATAGTTTTCTCCGGATCGATCTGCAAAGCCTCACAGATTGCTGTGATCGCGCTTCCCTTATTTGCTCCCTTTGGAAACACTTCCAGGTATAAGGTATCGGAACGGGCATAGTCCAACGAATCCATTGGTGTCTTCTCTAGTTCGGTCATAATCTGCTGGATTGTTTCAGCCGAAGC
>JAKSRN010000157.1 GCA_024403585.1 Lachnospiraceae bacterium
TTACTCCGTCAGTGGCTCTGCCGGAATAAAGATCCTGCTATTCATCGGATCTGCCGGCAGCACTGCTCTCTGTGTCGCTTCCTCACAGAAGAAGTCCTGTGCAATGAGTGCCGGTTTTCCGCCACGTCTGTCAATTCTCTCATAGTTTCCATCCGGAAGAAGAATACGTCTCTTTCTGTTGTCTGCAAGCTGGATATCCAGGATATGGATTACTTCCTCTTTCAGCTCCGGATCTTCCACCGGGAATACGATCTCCACACGTTTGTCTAGATTTCGAGGCATCCAGTCTGCACTTCCCATATACACTTCTTCAAATCCGTTGCTGTAGAAGTAGAATACACGGGCATGCTCCAGGAAGTTTCCTACCAGAGAATGAACGGTGATATTCTCACTGATTCCCGGGATACCTGTCTTCAGACAGCAGATTCCGCGGATAATCAGGTCGATCTTTACGCCTGCTGCTGCAGCGGAATAGAGCGCTGCAATGATCTGCTGGTCACAGAGGGAGTTCATCTTGGCAATGATCTTCGCTTCCAGTCCCTTCTTGGCATTCTCTTCTTCTCTCTGGATCATGAAGAGGAATCTGTTCTTCATCCAAAGCGGAGCCACGATCAGTTTATTCCAGCGGCTTGGCTCTGAGTAACCGGACAGCATGTTGAAGACTGCGGTTGCATCCTCACCGATCTTTGCATCACAGGTCAAAAGGCCCAGATCTGTGTAGAGTTTTGCTGTGGAATCATTATAGTTTCCGGTTCCCAGATGCACATATCTGCGGATGCCGGTCTCTTCTCTTCTGACGATCAGAGTGATCTTACTGTGGGTTTTCAGACCCAGGAGACCGTAGATTACATGACAGCCTGCTTTCTCCAGTTTCTTAGCCCAGGCAATGTTGTTTTCCTCATCAAAACGGGCTTTCAGCTCTACCAGTACAGAGACCTGTTTGCCGTTCTCAGCTGCCTGTGCAAGGGCCGCAACGATCGGAGAATTACCACTGACACGATAGAGAGTCTGTTTGATAGCCAGAACATCAGGATCCTTTGCTGCCTGCTGTACAAAATTTACAACCGGATCAAAGGTATTGTATGGATGATGGAGAAGGATATCTTTCTTACGGATGTTTGCGAAGATATCATCCTCATTCATCAGAGCCGGAACTTTCGCCGGTGAGAATGGCTTCGTCTTCAGCTCCTCAAAACCTGGCAGTCCATAGAGTTTCATCAAAAATGTCAAGTCCACCGGTCCGTTGATACAGAAGATATCCTCTTCTTTGATCTGGAACTCATTCTTCAGGATCTTGAGAAGACGCTTATCAATACGCTCCTCTACCTCCAGACGGATAACCTCGCCCCACTGGCGTTTTTTCAGCTGTTTCTGGATCTCTACCAGAAGATCTGCAGCTTCATCCTCATCAATGGAGAGGTCAGCATTTCTCATAATACGGTATGGGCAGGTACATACGATGTCGTAGCTCATGAAGAGCTTCTGGATATTCTTCTCGATGATCTCTTCCAGCAGGATGATGTAAGTGCCTTCTTTCTCTCCCTGTGGCAGTTTTACAAAACGGGAAAGCACGGAAGGAACCTGTACTGTTGCGAATTCCAGTTCTGCCTGTTTATTCTTTTTCTTCTTTTTCTCTTTTCCGTTGACCTTGCTGAGCCAGTCTCCCTCTTCCTTCTTGGTCAGGAGTGCTCCGATATTCAGAGATTTATTGCGGATCAGCGGGAATGGTCTTGCTGAATCCATGGCCATCGGTGTAAGTACCGGATACACCATCTCATCAAAGAACTTATCGACAAATGCTGCCTGCTCTGCTGTAAGTTTCTCGTATCTGTCAATGAGATATAAGCCCTTTTTCTCCAGTGACGGGATCAGGGAACGGTTGAGGGATGTGTACTGGGCCTGTACCAGATCATGGGTACGGACAGACAGCTCCTTCAGCTGTGCCTTTGGTGTCATTCCGGCAATATCCGGTTTCTCATAGGAAGTATTGACCATATCCTTCAGGGATGCCACTCGAACCATGAAGAACTCATCCAGGTTGGAGGATACGATACTCATGAATTTCATCCTCTCAAAAAGAGGATTTTCTTTATCTTTTGCTTCTCCCAGGATTCTTTCATTGAAGCTGACCCAGGAAAGCTCTCTGTTTCTGTAATATTCCGGTTTAAAATACGGTGTTAAATCTGCAGCCATCTCTCATTACCCCTCTCTTCGGATCTTCAGCTCCGGCATGATGCCGAATACATCACTGAAGAACTCCAGTTTATCATCCATAGTACCTCTCTCCAGGGTATAATCCTGATTTACCTGAAGAGTAACAGTAAATTTCTGCTCCTTCAGCACCGCACGAATGCTCTGTACTTTCTGTTTATGGGAGCGGTCGAGAGCATTTGCCATACGGAGGATGGCGGTCAGCTCTGCAATGACCAGATACTGGTGCTCGCTGATGCTGCTCTCATAGCTCAGTTCCTCATAGCTCGGAAATTCCTGTGTATTGTATTTTGTGATCAGGGCAAGCATCTCACGCTCTGCATGGGACAGACCGATGATCTCATTGGCCATGATAATATTGTAGTTTGTGTCTGCCACGCTGTTGAAGCTGACATATTTACCCACGTCATGAAGCATAACAGCCAGCTTCAGGAGCAGTCTTTCTCTTGTTCCTCTTCCGTGGATCTTCTTGCTGGCATCAAAGAGTGCCATAGCAGTCAGGTCCAGATTGTCGGCATGCGCTTTGTTCACCGCATAACGTTTTGCAATGTGACGGCCGGCCATGATGATATCATTCTCAAAGTCATGACGGACTTTCATGAGTTTTTTCTGCTCGGAAAACTCATAAGCCAGACCACGGACAATATCCTCACCCGGAAGCCAGATGTTGGCTGCACCCAGTTCCTGGACAAAACGCTGATAGATAATAGCAGCAGGAATGATCAGGGATGCATACTCCTGGGACAGACCAAACTGCATGGAGAGTTCATATGGGGAAGCATCAGAAAGACGCTTGCACCACTGCTGGAACTCCTCTCTGTTCATCGTCGGAGAAGTGATATCCAGATTCATCTGACGGACACCCGGCCAGGTGAATACATCACCAAGCAGGATCACATTCTCGATCTTTCTGTCTTTCAGATACATCTTCTTAAAGCTGGAGATCTCGTTCTGAATAAACTCTTCCACCAGCACGGTATAGTCAGTCGTCTCTCTGGCAACCTGTGCAAGACGCTCTCTGACACGAAGTGTACCGATACGGATATTCTGTGTATTGACCAGTGCGTTCTTATCGAACAGAGAGATCTGGATACTTCCACTGTCCAGATCCACGATGGCAGTACCCTTTTCAATCAGCTGATTGAATCTTGATTCAATGGATGCCACGGACTTGTAATTCAGGAATCTCAACTCTGAGTTGCTGAGGATCTCCACATTGAAGTTGGTCAGCAGCTGAATCTTTCTCAGAACGAACAGGTTGTTCTGAGCCTCACGAAGAGCCGAGCTTGCGATGACCCTCAGTCCATCCACACTGTAGCCGTCAATGATCCTTCGATAATCTCTCAGGATCTCACAGAGCTCGTCTACCGTCTCAGGACTGATCTTGCCGGAAGCAATCACTTCCTTACCAAGCTCCAGACGATGGCGGATGGTGTCGGTACGTGTGATCCCTGTTTTCTTTGAAATTTCAAACACCTCGAGTATGATATCGTAAGAGCCGATATATACTGCTGCAAATGTTGTTACCTGCATGTTTTCCCCCTTACATTCAAGCCAGAGCCTTTCTCTCAGTGAGCGAAAAACTACCGCTTAAGATATTCAATAGTTGCCCAATAAGCGTAAATTTGCCTCAGAGGCAATGCCCAAAAGGGCGTTCTGAACGGAGACATCGCTTAAGTTACCGTCAAAATCGATAAAGAAGCGATACTCCCATGGTTTATCTTCAATCGGTCTCGATTTGATCCTGGTCATATTCAGGTCATTGAAGATGAAATGTGACAGAATACTGTAGAGACTGCCGCTCTCATGCGGAAGCTCCACACAGATGGACACATGTTTCGCATCTTCCCTGAACTCCTTCTTGTTGGAAATGATAACGAAACGGGTTGAATTGACCTCCTGGGTCATCCCTCCCTTCTGGAAAATCTCCAGCCCATAAAGCTCTGCTGCATAGGAGCTGGCGATGGCTGCCTGTGTCGGATCCTGATCAGCAGCGATCTTCTTCGCCGCCAAAGCCGTATTCAGCATCTCCACCTGCTTCAGTTCCGGATAATTCTTCTCCAGGAATCTCTTACACTGGGCAAATGCCTGCGGGTGGGAATACATTGTCTTAATCTCCTCTGTTTTTGCCCCCGGCAGTTTCATCAGCGAATGGCTGATGGGAAGCACCTGCTCACCAACAATGTAGATCGGATACTCTGTCATCAGATCATAGACATCCGAAACACTGCCTGCAGTGGAATTCTCAATCGGAAAAACACCCCAGTCTCTTTCTCCGGAAGCCACCAGTTCCATGGCCTCCTTCCAGGTCTCCACATTGATAAACTCCATCTCCTGTTCAAAGAATTCCTTCATGGCAGCGTAGGTGTAAGCACCTTCAGCACCCTGAAATACCACCTTCTCACCCGGAAACTCCAGGTGATCCTTCTGAATATAATCCAGTCCAAGGGATTTTCCATTCTCAATCAGCATCTGGTACTGACGCTTCTTGCTGATGGAGATCAGAAGGCGGAAGATCTCACGGGTTCCGGTTGCATTAAACTCGCTGGATGCCATTCCGGAAAGTCTGTCCAGCATTTCCTTCTCCCTGTTCAGATCTGATACTGCTTTCCCGCTCTCAATCTTGGAACGGGCCACGTTCTCACAGAGTCCCATCCTCTTCTCAAAGAGACGGAGGATCTCTTTATCTGTTGCATCGATTTCATCTCTGATCAAATCAAGAT
>JAKSRN010000158.1 GCA_024403585.1 Lachnospiraceae bacterium
AGGTGATCAGTCTGATCGGTCGCGGAGAAAGCAAAGAGAATATCGCCTACGGTGTGGTAGCTTCAATTGCAGAGAAGGTAGCCTCACAGTGCAGCAGGCTTGCGCTGAAAGGAAAAAGGATCTATCTGACAGGAGGGCTTTGTGATTGCTCTTATATCAGAGAGATTTTGTCTGATAAGTTGAAGATGCAGGTGGATACGCAGCCGAACAGTAGGTATGCGGGTGCGATCGGTGCGGCGATCACAGCGACGAAGTTGAAATGATTGAATATAGGGGGACGTACACCACTATTCATTTTTGAATAGTGGTGTACGTCCCTTTCTTTCACTAAACAAACCGAAAACCCCGGCCTTACGGTCGGGGTTTTCTAATCCTGTTTATTGGCTTTATTTCATTTAATCCCAGAAATCCACCTGATCTTCCAGCTGAATATCCTTTGCATGGAAATACGGTTTCTTCACCTGTTTTCTCTGCTTTGTATAATCATTCAGACATCTGAATGCCTTGCCACCCAGCAACAGGATTGCCGGCATATTGACTACTACGATGAGACCCTGCAGAAGATCTGCTGTATCCCATACAAGCCCTGCACTTGCTACTGCACCTGCGAATACCAGAACGGTAGCCAGCATACGGAATACCAATAATCCACCTTTAGTAGGTTTGCGATTGATGATGAACTCCAGACAGCCCTCACAGTAAGAGTAGTTACCGATCAGAGTAGTGAACGCAAACAGGGACAGGGACACTGCGATAAATACCGGTCCGAAGGAGCCCATTGCTGCTCTCATAGATGCCTGTACATACTCTGCTCCCGCCATCTCTGGTGTCGGAACAACGTTTGTACTCAGGCACATCAGTGCTGTTGCGGAACAGATCAGCAGGGTATCGATGAATACGGAGATCATCTGTACAAGACCCTGTCTTGCAGGATGAGATACGTCGGCCTGAGCGGAAGCATTTGGCGCAGAACCCATACCGGCTTCGTTGGAGTAGAGTCCACGTTTTACGCCATACATGATACAGCTTCCGGAGAAACCGCCGAAGATGGATTTGAAATCGAATGCATTGCTGAAGATGGATGCAAACATATGTGGCACATTTCTGAAGTTCATGATGATTACAACGATTGCAACCAGTACATACAGAACTCCCATGACCGGAACCATGATCTCAGTAATCTTTGTCAGACGTTTTGCACCGCCGAGAATGATCGCTCCGAAAAGCACTGCCAATACAATACCGATAATGGCTGGAGTCACGCCCTCTTTATAAAAGCTGAATGCTGCGAATGTAGACTGAACATTGTAGGATGCCAGCATATTGTAGCCGACTGCATAGATTCCGATGATCAGGAAGGAAAAGATAATTCCCATCCATCTCTGTCCCAGGGCATCCTGCATGTAGTAAGCAGGTCCGCCGTAGCTGGAACCATCCGGATTCTTTTTCTTGTAAATCTGAGCCAGACAGGACTCAACGAATGCGGTTGCACCACCGAAGAATGCGGTTACCCACATCCAGAAGATGGCACCCGGACCACCAAGACAGATGGCGGTGGATACACCGATGATGTTTCCCGTTCCTACTCGGGATGCAGTAGAAACCATCAGAGCACCGAAGGATGAGATATTTCCCTCGTTCTCAGGTTTTTCAAGAATAATACTGCAGGCTTCTTTGAAGAGACGGAGCTGAATAAATCCCATACGGAATGTGAAGTACAGACCGCCGGCAACCAGGATCAGCGGGACGAACCATGGCTGATAGAGAATGTTGGTGACTGCCAGAATGGCATTGTCTAATAACTGTAACATGTAAAACCCCCTTACAATAATAAGTCGTGGCTAATTATAACATAAGTTTCCAAGAAAACCCATAACAAAATGAGCCATTGATGTCAGGAACGACAGCTCGTATGAGTAGTCGCCCCTGACATAATGGCTCATTTCAACCGTTCTGCCATCTGATAGAATCTGTGATAAATTCCCTTCTTCTCCAGCAGTTCCTCATGGGTTCCTTCTTCCTCAATTCCATTCTCCGTCAGGACAAAAATCCTGTTCGCATCACGAATTGTAGAAAGCCTGTGTGCTACCGTCAGCGTCGTTCGTCCAACTGCCAGCTCATTCAACGCCTTCGCCACCTCAAACTCACTCTCATTGTCCAATGCCGACGTCGCTTCATCCAGGATAATGATGGCCGGATCCTTCAGGAACACTCTTGCAATACTGATCCTCTGCTTCTGTCCGCCGGAGAGTTTAACGCCTCTCTCACCGACGTAGGTATCGTAGCCATCCTTCAAAGCAGAGATAAACTCATGTGCCCCAGCCTTTTTCGCTGCTTCCACAACCTCTTCTCTTGTTGCGCCAGGTCTTCCGTAAACAATGTTCTCAAAAACCGTTCCTGAGAACAGGTACACATCCTGCTGCACAATACCGATATTTCTTCTAAGGCTCTGAAGGGTGTAATCCCTTACATCCACACCATCAATGGTCACTTTTCCGCCTGTCAGGTCATAGAATCTTGGAATCAGGTTACACATGGTAGTTTTTCCACTACCTGACGGACCCACCAGCGCCACCTTTTCACCCGGATGGATAGAAAGATTCAGATGCTCAAAGACTTCATTGTGGTCATCCATATATTCAAAGGTCGCATCCTCAAAGACAATCTCTCCTTTCGGATTCTGCATTTCTCTCGCACCATCACGGTCAAAAATATCAATGTCTGCATCCATGATCTGCAGGAAACGCTCGATACCTGTCATACCACGCTGGAACTGCTCTGCAAACTCCACAATACGACGAATCGTCGCGATCAGCGTACTTACATAAAGGACATAGGCAACCAGATCCGGTGCCGCAATACCGCCCTTAACCAGGAAGATACCTCCTGCCAGCACCACAGCCAGATACATAAGTCCGTCAAACAGACGGATACTGGTCTGGAAGATACCCATATAGCGATAAGTTTTCGCCTTGATTCCCAGGAAGGTTACATTGTCCTTCTCAAACTTCTCTTTCTCAATGGCTTCATTGGCAAATGCCTTCACCACCTTCTGTCCCAGCAAACTGTCTTCAATTCTCGCATTCAGCTCACCGATATAGAATCTCTGTCTTCTGAAAGCCGCTCTCTGCCACTGGTTGATGCTGATGCAGACCACCATCATGATCGGGATCATCAAAAAGATGATAATGGTTAAGGGCAGATTGATAGAACCCAGCACGATAAAGGCTCCCAAAGCCTTGATCCCTGCAATAAAAAACTCTTCCGGACAATGGTGGGCGAACTCTGTAACATCAAAGAGGTCATTGGTGATACGGCCCATGATCTGTCCCACCTTGGTATTGTTGTAATACCGGTCAGACAGCTTCATCAGATGATCGTAGGAATCCCGACGCATATCTGTCTCAATCTCAGCTCCCATTACATGACCCATATCAGCCATGTAGTAGCTGGCCCCGCACTCTACCAGTTTCAGCACAAAATAGAGGGCAGTCATACGAAGGATCAGATGCATGGTCAGCATAGCCGGATCATTCATTCCTGTACTGGTAATCTGCCGCATGATCATCGGCAGTACCAGATCACACCCGGTAGTCAGGGCTGCGCAGAACAGATCCAGCAGCAGGGTTCCCACATAGGGTTTATAGTAGGGAAGAAACCGGTTCATCAGAAGAGAGGTCTTGTACTCCCTTTCATGTTTTCCGGTAATTTCCTGTTTGGGCGGCTGCTTTTTTTCAGCAGCCGGACATGCTTGTTTCATACTACTTGTTCTCCTTGAATATTTTGAATATCGGGGACGGATGTTACTATGCATGTGTTGCATATCGGGGACGGATGTGACCATTCATTTTTCGAATAGCAACCTCCGTCCCTTCGTTTCACTTTTCCATTATCTTCCTTCACGCAGTCTTCTTGCTGCCTCTTCTCTCTCCCTGCAGACATCTTCCCAGTGTGGAATGGTTTCCAGTCTCTTTGTAAAATCTGCCAGAGCCTCCGGGATATCAATATTCTGTGGACATACCTGTTTGCAGGCACCACAGGCGATACATGCAGCCGGTCTCTTATCTTCAGGAATAGAATCAATCGTCATACCGATATTGAAGCTCGGAGCTACACGTATCTCGTTGTAAAGACCAAGCAGATGTGGGATGTTCAGCTCCTGCGGACATCCGTCACAGCAGTACCTGCAGGCAGTACACGGAACATTGTCTTTCATACCTTCTGCTTTCTCAAGAAGAGCCTGCATCTCCTCTTCCTGCAGTGGATTTTTCTCGCTGAATGTATGGATGTTATCCTTCATATGCTCCAGTGCAGACATACCGCTTAAGATCATGGTTACCCCTGGAACAGTCTGGAGGAAACGGAAAGCTTCCACTCTGTCAGCAGCAAGTTTTCCGCCACGAAGCGGCTCCATAACCCAGATTGGAATCTGTTTTTCATTCAGATATTCCACCTTGCCCTTTGCATCCTGCAAGGTCCAGTCCAGGAAGTTCAGCTGAATCTGACAGAACTCCATATCCTTGCCATATTTCTCTACAAAATCCTTGAGAGCCGGCAGCTGGGCATGGGAAGAAAAGCCCAGATGTTTGATTCTGCCCTTCTTTTTCTGCTCTACAAAATAATTGATAATACCCCATTTTGGACTGGTATACACGTCCATGCAGTTCTCGTATACATTGTGAAGGAGGTAGAAATCAAAGTAGTCTACCTGGCACTTCTCCAGCTGCTCTTCGAATACAGCCGCAGGATCATATGTTTCTGCAATCTGATGTCCAGGATATTTAGTCGCCAGATAGAAGCTGTCTCTTGGATACTGTTTCAGTGCTTTTCCTACAACGATCTCGGACATGCCGCCATGATATGGATAAGCTGTATCAAAATAATTGACTCCATTGTCCATGGCCAGTTTTACCATCTCAAATACCT
>JAKSRN010000159.1 GCA_024403585.1 Lachnospiraceae bacterium
AATCACTCAACAGTAAACGGAAACTCCGTCTCCGCCCCAACAATCTCACAGTCCGGCAGCATACTTTCCAGTTTCTTCTTCATAAAATCAATAAAACAGTACTCCGTACCATAATGACCCGCATCAATGATGCTGAGTCCACAGGCTTTTGCATCAATGGCTGTATGATAATCAATATCACCCGTCACCAGAACCTCAGCCTTTGCAGCAAGTGCCGCCGGCACCATGCTCTTACCGGAACCGCTGGATACAGCCACACGGCTGACCATTCTCTCCGGATCACCATAAAGCAGTACCGATGGGATCTGCATTCCTTCCTTCACCGCCTGCGCCAGCTGTCGGAGGGACGCTTCTTTTGTCACAGATCCCACACGTCCGATTCCTTCCGGAGTCCCGTTGTTCTCACCAGTCACTTCCAACACCTCGGTGTCCACGAGTCCCAGCTGCTGTTCATTGATATCCGCCATTCCGCGAACATCAAAATTGGTATGCATCGCATAATAGCTGATTCTGTTCTCGATCAGTCCAAGGATTCTTCTTCCAATGAAAGACTGATCATTGACTTTCTTCTGTGCAGAAAAGATCAGTGGATGATGGGTGATCATCATATCTGCACCTGCAGCAATCGCCTGCTGCAGCGTTTCATCCGTAACATCCAATGCCACGAAAATCTTCTTTACTTCTCTGTCCATTCTGCCCACAAGGAGTCCCGGATTATCCCAGCTCTCAGCTGCGGATTCCGGATATTCCTCTCCCAAAAGGCGGATGATCTCTTCACATTTCATAATTAATATCTCCATAGAGGCGGACGCCTCGCTTCACTATTTGTCAGGCAGTTATTCTGATCTGCTTTATTCACGAATATCCGCAGAGCCTGTGCTCTACCTACGTTACAACACCCATACTCTGCTGTATTCTATTTTACCTTAATACAGAGCTTCCGTAAAGAAAACAAAATCGGGATAACCACATCTGATTATCCCGACCTATCATACCTATAATTTACTTATAATATCCCAGCGCAGCTTTCATACACTCCGCCTCTTTCTTCAGCTCCTCCGCTCTAGCAAGTCCCTTGCCCGTCGGATTTGCCTCTAGACGCTGTCTCAGTTCCTCTGTCTGCACAAGATTTCTTTCCAGAAACTCCTTCAGAACCGGATGCTTCTTCTCCAGCAGGATTCTTCCGAATCTTAAAGCAATGGTCTCATCCATCGCGGCATTCAATGCATCGCTAGCATCAACTAGTTTAATAGAATCCGTACCGTTAACACCGCACGAACCGCTTGCACCAATTGAACTGTTAGCACCGCACGAACCGCTTGCACCAATTGAACTGTTAGTACCGCACGAACCGCTTGTACCAATTGAACTTCCTACTGCCTCTCGATGCACTGCCCTGATCACCGGATAAAACTTACCATCCTCCAGCACCATATCCTCGTCCACAATAACGAATCCACATTCCCCCAGGAATCTGCGGACTCCCTCCACATCCGACTGCGGCTCCAGAACCAGTTCCTTCACCTCAGACAGAATGTCCGGTCTTGCACTCAGGATGCGGATGGTCAGCATACCGCCCATTCCGGCGATTGCAATTGACTCCACTTCTCCGGCCTTCAGTTTCATCAGTCCATCGGACAGACGCAGCTGGATCCGGTCCTTCAGACCGTACAGAGCAACATTCTGTGCAGCCCTCTCCAGCGGACCTTTATTTACATCCATAGCAATCGCAGCCGGAATCTTCCCGGTCTGACAAAGCCAGATAGAAAGATAACCATGGTCACAGCCCACATCAGCCAGCACAAGTCCATCGCTGATCCGGTCTGCCACACTCTGCATACGCTTTGATAAAACCAGTTCTCTGCTCATTAATCCAGATAATCCTTCAGCTTACGGCTGCGGCTTGGATGACGGAGTTTTCTCAGTGCTTTCGCCTCGATCTGACGGATACGCTCACGAGTAACGTTGAACTCCTTACCAACCTCTTCCAGAGTACGTGCACGGCCATCATCCAGACCAAAACGCAGACGCAGAACCTTCTGCTCTCTCTCAGTCAGGGTAGCCAGAACCTCCTCCAGCTGCTCTTTCAGCATGGTAAATGCTGCCGCATCCGCTGGTACAGGCACATTATCATCCTGGATGAAGTCACCAAGGTGGCTGTCTTCCTCCTCACCGATTGGTGTCTCCAGAGATACAGGCTCCTGGGAGATCTTCAGGATCTCACGAACACGCTCTACAGACATGTTCATCTCCTCAGCGATCTCTTCAGGGGTAGGCTCACGTCCCAGCTCCTGCAGTAACTGACGGGAAACACGGATCAGTTTATTGATTGTCTCAACCATATGAACAGGGATACGGATGGTTCTTGCCTGATCGGCAATGGCTCTTGTGATAGCCTGACGGATCCACCATGTAGCATAAGTAGAGAATTTGTAACCTTTTCTATAATCAAACTTCTCAACCGCTTTGATGAGGCCTAAGTTACCCTCCTGAATCAGATCCAGGAAGAGCATGCCACGGCCCACATATCTTTTAGCGATGGAAACAACGAGACGCAGGTTGGCTTCAGCCAGCATTTTCTTCGCTTCTTCGTCTCCTTCTTCCATTCTCTGGGCCAGTTTGATCTCATCGTCAGCAGAAAGAAGCGGAACCTTACCGATCTCTTTCAGATACATACGTACCGGGTCTTCGATACTGATACCTTCCGGAACGGAAAGGTCGATATTTTCCATATCAACTTCTTCTTCATCATCCAGGTTTGCATCCTCATCGTTCATGATGAGAAGTTCTTCCTGATTCATATCATTCTCAGAAATACGGAGTACATCGATGCCATGGCTCTCCATATACTCCAGAACTTTGTCCATCTGTTCATCAGATACAGGGAAGTCCTGAAAATGCTTCTTGATTTCCTGGAATTCAAGCATGTTTTTGTTTTTCTTTCCAAGCTCCATCAGCTCTTTCAGTTTCTCCAGGAGTTTTTCCTGTTCCATTTCCATAAGTTCTTGTTCCTCGCTTTTCTATACTTACTTAATATCTATATCAGGGAACTGCCTGCGCAATTGCTCCAGTTCCTTTTTTTCACCCATTAATCTCTGAAGACCAGCCAGATCTGTAGGACTCAGCTCAGCGATTCTTGTCTTGATACTGAGTTCCTTCATGTTGCAAACCACATCCCGAAGAGCTTTCTGCTTCTCTTCCGGGGTTTCCAACGGCAGGACTGCGTGAAATACGCTGGCAACCTCACTCTGGGTATCCGGATCTTCAAAATGGTTGATGATCTTGGCCGGGAGGATCTCCCCCGTCCCGATCTGAGCAAATAGCATCTCCGCCACCTCTTTATACAGAGGATTGGAAAAGTGTGCAGGCTCCAGATATCTTTCCAGTCCGGTCATGATTCCCGGATAATTGCTGATCCATGTCAACATCAGCTTCTGAGCCTTGTCTGCACCGGAAACCTTTTCCTTCTTTGGCTTCTGTGCTTTTACTTCTTCCGGCTGCTGATAGGCAGCAGTGCCTTTCATAGCCAGTTTACGGATCTGTTGCTGCAGAGTTTCCTGAGCTATACCGTAGATACGAGAAATGCTTTCCACATAAGAATTTCTCTCGATCTCATCCTCAAACCGCATGAGTTTTTCAGTCGTTTTGTGGAAGAAATCTGTTTTGCCCTGAGGATCGGACATATCAAACTGTCCGTAGAGAATACGGATCTCGAACAGAAAACTGTTCTCCGCCTTCTCCAGACGCTCCTCAAAAGCCTGGGTTCCAAGGGCCTGAATAAATTCATCCGGGTCCTTGTGGGGTCTCAGGTCAACTACCTTGGTACGAAGACCTGCTGTACGCAGCATAGGGATTGCTCGAAGAGCTGCCCGAACACCAGCTTCATCCATATCATAGATGATCAGCACATCATCTGTATAACGCTTCAGAAGAGAAGCCTGCTGGGAAGTAAGTGCAGTACCAAGAGAAGCCACTGCATTGTTGAATCCAGCCTGGTGCATGGAGATTACATCCATATATCCCTCACAGATGATCAGGTTCTTCTTTCGGGAAGATCTGGCAATGTTCAGTCCGTACAGATTTCTGCTCTTATCAAAGATCTTAGTTTCCGGAGAGTTCAGGTATTTAGGTTTTGCATCACCCATAACACGGCCGCCAAAGCCCACCACCTTGCTGTTTACATCCATGATCGGATACATCACACGGTTCCAGAACTTGTCGGTCACTCCTCTTCTCTCATCGTAGATGAAGAGACCTGAATCCTTCAGAAGATCATCACTGTAACCTTCCTTCTTCAGATACTGATACAGACTGTTGTTATACTTGTCAGCATAGCCGAGACCAAATTTCTGCATGATCTCATCACTCAGGCCCCTGCCCTTCAGATAATGAAAGCCCTGGCTTCCCTGGGGCGACCTAAGCTGACAGTAATAATATTTTGCTGCTTTTTTATTAATTTCCAGAAGCACAGCCTTACGGTCTGCCTCTGCCCGCGCCTCTTTGGAATACTCCACTTCCGGCAGCTTGATGCCGGATCTTTCCGCCAGAGACTGCATGGCTTCCTGAAACGAAAAATTTTCATACTGCATCAGGAAGGTGAAAACATTACCGCCAGCTCCACAACCAAAGCAATAATACATCTGCTTGCCCGGACTGACAGAAAAAGACGGTGATTTTTCATTATGGAAAGGACAGAGACCAAAGTAAGAACTACCTTTTCTCTGCAGTTTTACATACTGAGAAACCACGTCAACGATATTGCTTCTCGAACGTACTTCTTCAATCAGGTCATCTGAATAGCGCATTGCACGTGTTTCTCCTTTCCTCTATTAATGATATACGGCAAAAAGAAAGGGTTTCCTTTTTTTATCTGCCTTTTTTTGTTTGAATTTTTTAATTTTTTTATTCAATACAGAACAATTTGG
>JAKSRN010000016.1 GCA_024403585.1 Lachnospiraceae bacterium
GGTATGGCGTAAGGATTAAAGTCCCATCTGAGCTTTCAGTGCTGCCAGCTCATCATCAACCTCTGCGCTGCTCTCTGTATCATATTTGGAAGCAAGGGAAGATACAGACTCTGTAGCTGCAGCTCCGTTGTTCAGCTCAGCTTTTGCATTCGCTTTGTCCAGCATCTTGTTTGCTTTCTCTTCCATCTTATCAAATGCAGACATACCGTCTGTGATATTGATCTTGCCAACTTTCTCTGACAGCTCGTTCATCTTCTCCTGAGCTTTTGCTGCCTGAACTTTTGCCTTGATGCTAGCTTTTCTCTCGTTCAGAGTAGCGATATCCTGTGTCAGTTTGTCATGCATTGCACGCATCTTGTCAGCGTTAGCCTGTGCATTCTCTGCAACTGTAGCAAGGGCTGCTCTGTCGTTTGTGAGCTGAAGTTTTCTCTCAAGGAATTTTTTAGCATCGCCATCATTGCCTGCAAGAACAGCTTTCTCAGCATATTTCTGCATCTTAGCGATCTCAGCGTCCTGCTCGTCAAGAACACGTTTTGCTCTTGTTGCCTCTGCCATAACAGATGCAGTCTCTTCTTTAACCTTCTGAAGATCATTCTCCATATCTCTCAGATACTGGTCGATCATCTTCTCTGGATTCTCTGCTTTGTCGAGAAGTGCATTGATGTTAGCTGCCATGATGTCTTTGAATCTTTTTAAAATACCTGCCATTTGAAAAAACCTCCTGTATTTTCTTTTGTTTTTTATATTTCCTGTTTCTACTGAAAACAGCAAACTTTCTCATGTTAACGAATTGCGGTGAATACACCTGCGGAAACCAGTCCCATAATAATTCCTGCAAGAAGAACTCCCAGAACAACTGCGAGAACACTCTTCTTGAAATCCATATTCAGGATGCTGGCTGCCAATGTTCCGGTCCAGGCACCTGTTCCCGGAAGCGGGATTCCTACGAAGAGCAGAAGCGCCAGGAATAATCCCTGTCCTGCTTTTTCCTGGAGCTTACGTCCTCCTGCCTCACCTTTTCTGAGACAGAAACGGAAAAAACCTCCGATCACCGGCTTATCACTTCCCCATACCAGCAGTTTTCTTGCAAAGAAGAAAATAAAGGGAACGGGAATCATGTTGCCGACTACTGCGATCGCATAAGCCGGAAGCAGCTTTGCTCCCATTCCTACAGCGATCGGGATCGCTCCTCGAAGTTCGACGATCGGTACCATTGATACCAGAAATGTAATCAGATACTTAAGCATAAATATTCAGTTGTCTCCTTTAATAATAGTTCTTTGCCTTACAGAATATGTGTAAATGCAAAGATCAGCACCAACGCACCAAGAATGATTCGATACACACCGAACACCTTGAAATCGTGACGTTTGATGTAGCTCATCAGGAACTTGATCGCCAGAATGGATACTCCGAAGGCTACCAGCATACCAAACAGAAGTACTGCCAGTTCGACTCCGGAAAAGCCAAATCCAAACTTAACAAGTTTCAGAAGAGAGGCTCCAACCATGGTTGGGATTGCAAGATAGAAAGTATATTCTGCTGCAACGGTACGATCCAGACCGATGAGGATTCCTCCGATAATCGTTGCACCGGATCTTGATGTTCCGGGAATGATCGCCAGCACCTGAAAGACACCGATGAGCAGTGCATCTCTCCAGGTCAGCTGTCTGATCTTCCGCACACGGGGCTCTCTGCTTTTATTATAGGACTCGATCACCAGGAAGAAGATACCATAGAGGATCAGCATAAGTGCAATTGGTATAGCCTTGTGCATATGCTCCTCCACCCAGTCATCCAGTGGAAGTCCGATAATGATCGCCGGAAATGTTGACACACAGATCTTCAGCCACATGACGATCTTGTCCATGTGACAGTACTTGTCAGCAAATCTCTGAAAAGCAGCTCCGAATCCTTCTGTCTGCGGATTCGCAAACCAGCTCTTTCCCCTCGCTTTCTTTGCACTGTGGAAAGGCCAGAGCTTCGAAAAATACAGAACCACTACTGCAAGGATCGCGCCCAGCTGGATGACCACGTTAAACATCTCCATAAAGGCTTCACTCATGCCCGGATTCAGTAACTCTCCGAATAAAACCAGATGTCCTGTACTGCTGATGGGAAGCCATTCAGTAATACCTTCCACAATACCCAGTGCCAGAACCTTTAACCATAAAATCAGATTCATTGGTTATTTCCTTTATTCAATTGTGATATTTGTTTGCTTTCCGATCCCATCTGAGATTCCTTTCACAAACACATGTATAGTATATAACAATTTTCTTTATTTTAAAAGCACAGAATCTCCATTCGCCAAAAATGCAGGAATATTCGCACATTCTATGGGGATAAAACACAAAAGCAGCCCTTATTTCTCTATGGGCTGCGAATTAAAGATCTTCCTGTTTGATTTTGGGCAAAAAATAATGCGGAAAGCGGGACTTGAACCCGCACGGTATTGCTACCACAGGCACCTGAAGCCTGCGCGTCTGCCTATTCCACCATTTCCGCATTCTGAAAATGAAGCTCTTGCTTCTATTAAATTGTGTCCCCGGCACCGTCTGAAAAAACAGTGCGGAAAGCGGGACTTGAACCCGCACGGTATTGCTACCACAGGCACCTGAAGCCTGCGCGTCTGCCTATTCCACCATTTCCGCAAGTTGTTTTCAGTGGGTTTTCCCCGCTGACAAAGAGAATCTTATCACACCTACCCTGCTAAGTCAACAGGTTTTTTCGAGTTTTTTTAATTATCGAAAAAACTCTTACAATTATGATCTCTACTCTCATCTGAGCCTTCGCCGGCACAAGAAACCCTAATCTTTTTCGGAAGGAGACTGCTGTCTTTTCAGACAGCAGCTACTTTTCCTCCGGTATAAAGCTGATAATACTTACCCTTCTCCTCCATCAGCTGCTCGTGGGTTCCACGCTCAATGATCCGGCCCTGTTCGAGAACCATGATACAGTCAGCATTCCTGATGGTGGACAGTCTGTGGGCAATGACGAAGGTGGTTCGTCCGCTCATCAGATGATCCATTCCTTCCTGTACGATACGCTCTGTACGTGTATCAATGGAAGAGGTTGCCTCATCCAGGATCAGTACAGGAGCATTCTCCACTGCAGCCCTCGCAATAGCAAGAAGCTGTCTCTGGCCCTGACTTAATGCAGCACCATTGCCGGTAAGCACTGTATCGTAGCCCTGTGGAAGTCTTCGGATAAAGCTGTCGGCATTGGCAAGCTTTGCTGCTGCCTCGATCTCTTCATCTGTAGCGTCCAGTTTACCAAAACGGATATTGTCACGGACCGTACCTGTAAACAGACAGGTTTCCTGCAGAACCATTCCAAGGGATCTGCGGAGATCCGGTTTTTTGATCTTGTTGATGTTGATGCCGTCATAACGGATCTTACCATCCTGAATATCGTAGAAACGATTGATCAGGTTTGTGATCGTGGTCTTTCCGGCGCCGGTGGATCCAACGAAGGCGATCTTCTGGCCCGGCTTCGCATACAGATGGACATCATGCAGGACGATCTTCTCCGGAACATAACCGAAATCAACTCCGTCAAAGACAACATCGCCCTTCCACTCTTTGTACTCGACACTGCCGTCTGCCTGATGGGTATGTTTCCATGCCCACATTCCGGTACGTTCTTCACACTCGATCAGGTTTCCGTTCTCATCCTTTTTCGCACGGACAAGGGTAACATATCCCTGATCCTGTTCCGGCTCTGCATCCAGCAGTTTAAATACTCGGTCTGCACCTGCCATGGCCATGATAATAGCGTTCAGCTGCATGCTGACCTGGTTGATCGGCATATTAAAACTCTTATTGAAAGTCAGGAAGCTGGCCAGACCACCCAGTGTCAGTCCACTGATATGGTTGATTGCCAGGATACCACCGATCACTGCACAGACTACATAAGAGCAGTTTCCAAGCTGTGCGGTTGTCGGCATCAGGATATTGGCATATTTATTGGCATTGTCTGCGCTTTCAAACAGCTGGTCATTCAGACGTTTGAAATCCTTACGGCTCTCTTCTTCATGGCAGAATACCTTTACAACCTTCTCGCCGGTCATTACCTCCTCGATATAACCGTTCAGTGCACCGATCGCTTTCTGCTGACTCATGAAATATCTGCCGGAAAGGGCACCCAGTTTTCTCGCTGCCGCCAGCATAACACCCACCATAAGAAGTGTCACAATAGTCAGCGGGATATCCAGTACCAGCATACTGATAAATACAGACACGATGGTAAAGGCACTGTTGATCAGCTGCGGGATAGACTGTGAGATCATCTGACGCATGGTATCAATGTCGTTGGTATAAACAGACATGATATCGCCTCTTGCATGTGTATCAAAGTAACTTACAGGAAGGGTCTCCATATGGCTGAAGAGATCATCCCTTAAATTTCGTAAGGTTCCCTGTGTTACATAGATCATGATACGGTTGTAGGTAAAGGTACATGCTACACCCAGGGCATAAAAGCCCGCTACCTTTCCGATCGCCATAAGAAGCGGTCCGAAATCCGGTGTCACCTCTGTCAGCATCGGAACAATGTACTGGTCGATCAGAGTCTTAATAAACATGGTTCCCTGTACATTGCAGAGTACACTGGCAATGATACAGAAAAATACACAGACGCAATGGATTCCGTAGGATTTAAACACATACCCCATCATGCGTTTTAATACCCGCTCCGGATGATCGATGGTTGGTTTCATTCCTCTTGGTCTTGCCATTATGACTCACCTCCCATCTTATCGAAATCTCCGGATCCGCGGAGCTGAGATTCGTAAACCTCTTTATAGATCTCATTGTATTTCAGCAGATTCTCATGAGTGTCAAAGGCATCCACCTTACCATCATCCATTACGATGATACGGTCTGCGTCTTTTACGCTGGAGATTCGCTGGGCAATGATCAGTTTCGTTGTATCAGGGATCTCCTCCAGAAAAGCCTTTCTGATCCTTGCGTCAGTGGCGGTATCCACAGCACTGGTAGAATCATCCAGGATCAGTACTTTCGGCTTTTTAAGAAGAGCTCTGGCGATACAGAGTCTCTGTCTCTGTCCACCGGAAACATTGCTTCCACCCTGCTCGATCCAGGTATTGTAACCATCCGGCATTGCCTCAATAAAGTCATCGGCACAGGCCAGACGGCAGGCTCTCTTACACTCTTCTTCACTGGCATTCAGATCACCCCAGCGAAGGTTATCAAGAATCGTGCCGGAGAATAATACATTCTTCTGCAGCACTACCGCAACCTGGTTACGGAGAGCTTCCATATCATATTCGCGGACATCTCGTCCGCCAACCTTCACGGAGCCTTCATTGACATCATAAAGTCGGCTGATCATATTGATCAGACTGGTCTTTGCAGATCCGGTTCCTCCGATGATTCCGATGGTCTCACCGGACTGAATGGACAGGTTGATATCCTGCAGAACATATTCCTCGCTGCTCTTATGATAGCCAAAGTTCACATGTTCAAAGCTGATGCTTCCATTCTCCACGATCTCCACAGGATTCTCCGGATTCTTCAGATCACTTTCCTCATTCAGGATCTCGCAGATACGTCTTGCGCTTGCCTCAGACATGGTGATCATAACAAATACAAAAGACAGCATCATAAGACTCATCATAATGTTCAGGCAATAAGCAAGAAGACTCATCAGCTCGCCGGTTGTCATATCATCCACAACGATCATGCGGGCACCCAGCCAGCAGATCAGAAGGATGCAGGAATAGATGGTCATCTGCATCACCGGCATGTTCCAGGTAATGACCTTCTCAGCCTTCAGGAAAATATCATAGATACCCTTACTTGCCTTTTTCAGCTTATCCGTTTCATAGTCCTCACGGACGAAGGCCTTCACTACACGGATTCCGGTAACATTCTCCTGGATACTCTCATTGAGGGTATCGTATCTTGGGAATGCCTGCTGGAAATAGCCGGTCGCATGCTTCACGATCGTCAGAAGAATACAGGCCAGAATAATAATGGCAACAAGGTAGACCAGTGCAAGTTTTACATTAATGGTGAATACCATCACCATGGCAACGATCAGACTGGCCGGTGCACGGGTAAACATACGCAGGATCATCTGAAATGCATTCTGCAGGTTGGTTACATCCGTAGTAAGTCTTGTAACCAGACTCGGTGTACTGAACTTATCAATATTGGAAAAAGAGAAGGTCTGAATCTGATCAAAGAGTGCTTCTCTTAAATTGCGGGCAAATCCGGCCGATGCTCTCGCACCGTACTTTCCTCCCATAATACCGGTCCAGAGACCAAGCAGTGCCATCAGCAGCATAAGGCCGCCAATCTTTACAATGTGGTTCATATCACCTGCATTAACACCCTTATCGATGATCGATGCCATCAGAAAAGGGATCATCATCTCTACAATTACTTCTCCGATCATAAACATCGGAGTGAGAATGGCTGCTCCCTTGAATTCCTTGATCTGAGATGCAAGTGTCTTTAACATAATTTTCACTCCTTTACAGAAAGACGCTTAAGATCTGAAGACTCTTCATCTCCTTATCCAGGGTCTTTCTTCTATAACGCTCGATTCGCTTCTCCAGCTCCTTCAGGATCTCCTCTGTCACCGAAAAGGTGAAGAGCTTCTCCAGGGGACTGAACATGATATACTGCACCACATAAAGTGCCTGAGGACTGAATTCCTCAGCAGACGGAGCATATTCTCCGTTGATCGTCATCATACGAAGCTCATAGATTCTTCGAACCAGCCGATTATCGAGATTGGGATTCAGAAGTGCCCGGAGGGAAAGATACAGAAGATTCAGCATATCTGTAGCATCCAGGTTCTCCCTTCCGTAATAATCTGCCAGTTCCAGAAAATAAAAACCGTAATAGACTCCGGGCTGTTCCTTTGCCAGATCCACAAAATAATTCTTTATATTCGTCTGCAGCAGGCTGTAAGAAGACTTGCCCGGAAGTATGGTAAAGGTTCCGAACACAAAGGGATTGGCTGCCGCCAGAAGCGTAGAGCCGGGCCGGCGTGCTCCCCTGGCAAATGCTGTGATCTTGCCAAGCTCTCTTGTCAGCAATACCACGCGTTTATCATATTCCCCGATAGGCATCACGGACAGGACGATTCCTGATACATTCACAGACTCCGCCATATGTGTTCTTCTCCTTTCTTCTTATTTTGATTTTCTGACCCAAAGCGAACAATCGAATTCCGCTTTGTTCATGCTCCTGAACACGTTGTCGTGTTCACCTTACTGATCCAGTTCTTTTTTATCGTATCCGTAGTTCTTCACCAGCAGATCCGACTCTCTCCAGTCCTTGCGGACCTTAACCCAGAGCTTCAGGTTTGCCTGGCCCTCGATCATCTTCTCGATATCCGGACGTGCTTCCGATCCGATCTTCTTCAGCATGGCACCGCCCTTTCCGATGATGATACCCTTATGAGAATCTCTCTCACAGATGATGGTTGCCTCAATATCTGTGATACAGCCATCTTTTCTGGTCTTCATCTTCTCAATGGTAACAGCGATTCCATGAGGAATCTCTTCACCCAGAGAACGCAGGGCTTTTTCACGGATCATCTCCGCAACGATCTGACGCATAGGCTGGTCTGTTACGGTATCCTCATCATAGAACTGTGGACCGTAAGGCAGGTAGCGGAAGAGACCGGTGATGATCTCATCCAGGTTCACGCCCTGCAGAGCGGATACTGCTATTATATCCTCAAAGGGGTACAATTTTTTGTACTCCGCAAGAATCGGTGGCAATTCTGCCTTTTTGATCTTATCGATCTTGTTGATGACAAGAATGACAGGCAGTTTCTTCTTTTCCAGCATTTTTGCAATGTGCTGTTCTCCGGCTCCGATGTAGGTGCTTGGTTCAACCAGCCAGAGAACCGCATCCACATCACGAAGAGTGCTCTCTGCCGCATAGACCATATACTCGCCCAGTTTGTTCTTAGCCTTATGGATTCCCGGTGTATCCAGGAAGACAATCTGTCCCCTCTCACAGGTATACACTGTCTGGATCTTATTTCTGGTGGTCTGTGGTTTTCTGGATGTAATGGCGATCTTCTGTCCGATCAGATGGTTCATCAGTGTAGACTTGCCAACATTCGGACGCCCGATCAGAGCCACAAATCCGGATTTATAATCAGGTCTTTCCATATAGTATTATTTCCTCATATTTCTATTATTCTATTCCGAGTAAAGCACGCATTCGCATTTCACTACATGCTCATGACCACGCAGCCAGTTCATAGCTTTGTTGTCCTCCTTTGCTCAACTCTGATTTCAGATAAAGGCTCACCCCTGAACCAGTGCCTCCACACTGTCAAAGAGCTCTCTGTTTTTCTCGATGGCAGCTTCACTGCCCACAACGCAACGGTGTTTTGCCTCCACTACAGATGCAGTCAGGTCTTTCATGGCACGGATGTCTGCCGCAGTTGCATCCAGGATCTGCTCACGCTCTCTCTGGTAATCCTCCACAGTCATACCGGTGAAACAGCTGCTGAGAGCAAGGCTTCCTTTAGTGGATGCATTCATCGGTGTATCCAGTTCGCTGATGGTTCCGATGATATATTTTGTCATCTCACGATCATCTGCGTCAAATGCTCCCACATAGTCAGGCAGACCTGCGAATACCTCCTGTGTCTCCTTCAGATGCGGATCACGGTAAGATACCAGATAAGAATCTCCGTCTCTTGAGAAAGAACTCATACATCCATAAGCGCCACCCTTCACACGGATGTTCAGCCACAGATAATCATAGTTCATAATGACTCTCAGGATTCTGAGCGCACCTGTATAGGCAAAGCCTTTCTGAACAAAGTTTCCTGTCTGTGCCACATACTGCACCTGACCGGAAGTCTTGATGGCTTCGTTGGATTCATATGGTTTCCAGCTGTAGGAACCTTTCTCCACAGGCTCTGTATACAGAACCTCTTTCAATCCACGCACTTCCTCTTCAAATGCTGCATCCTCCTCATCTGAGATCAGGCTGACTGTCAGATTCTCCGGTCGGAAGAGCATCTTAATCAGAGTCTGCATTTTGCAGATCAGATCCTCTTTCTCCTCATCAAAATGGTTTGCAAGTCGTTCGATCAGACGATAATAACTGATACCATTCATTCTCTCGTTGAGACCACTGGATGGAGATACACCTGCCAGAGCTTTTCTTGCTGCAGAAGAATGACCTGCAGAAGGAATAGAGCTCTGCATTCTGGCCTTGCGGCTGGATACAATCTCTTTCAGACGTTTCTCATCATCCACTTTTGATGTGAGGATCATCTCTTTGATCAGCTTAAAGACAATATTCTGCTGATCCGGAAGGTATTTGGAACGGATACCGAACTTTCTGTAAACACCCTGTGGCGCTTCAGGATTGGAATAGATGGAATTACCACAGTTGATACCTCCGGAATTTCCGTTGATCTCATGGAAAAGCTCTCCATATGTGTAATGTTCGGTGCTGACATAACCCAGAATATTCTTTAAAAGAGAAGCATATTCGATCAGTTCATCCGGAATCTCTTCTGCATCAAAGAGCAGGGTCAGATAGCGGATTCCGTTGGTGCGATAAGGATGCAGGAGAACTCTTACTCCATCCACCTCTTTCTCTTCTACAAGAAGACTGATCGGTGTCTTTCTGTCGATGTCTTCCCTTTTCAGGAGCGGAATGCACTTAAGATTTTCCGGATCCTCCTCAGACTCCTGGTATTCCTTCAGTGCTTTTGTCTGCGCCACCAGCTTCTCCAGTTCCTCCTGGGAAAGAGATGCCTTGATCTCTGCAAGTTTTTCCTGCAGAGCCTCTGTCTTTTTCAGCTCCAGACCACGCTCCGGATACAGAGTCACAACAGCACCATGAGGATTGTTCAGAAGACGGCTGCGGATCAGTTCCTCAAAATAGCCTTCTCCTGCCAGTTTTTTCATATTTTCAAAGACATCCAGCTGCTTCAGATAAGCAAACGGTTCCAGATCGTCATACAGCCAGCTGTCAAAAAGATTGATTCCATAGATCAGTCCCTTCGGATAAGAAGAGAAATCTGCTTCGCGGAAACGGAACTCAAAGTAGTTGATTCCGGAACGAAGGGCCTTCTGATCGATTCCCTTCTCTGCAATGTCTGTCAGCACGCTCTCGATGATCTCCAGGAAACGGTCCTTGTCATCGGCATTGGCATTCTTGGCACAGATGGAGAAGAACGGCTGCAGAATGCCGTCTTCAAAATCACCGGAGATATCTTTACCGATACCAGCATCCAGAAGTGCCTGTTTTACCGGCGCACCCGGTGCATCCAGAAGCACATACTCCAGAATGGTAAATGCCAGATTCAGCTGCACATCTCGTCCATCGCCAACCACCACACTGGTAGACAGATAGGTATTGTCTTCTAACGACTCATCATCCAGAATCGGATATGGGATCGCCACCTCTTTTCGCTCTGCAAAGGCAGGCTGCAGAGGGATCTCAGAATCCACAGTGATCTGCTCATATTTACTCAGATATTCCTCATCGATCCAGCGGAGCTTCTCATCCATATCCATGTTTCCGTATAAGTAGATATAGCTGTTGGACGGATGATAATATCTGCGGTGGAAATCCAGGAATTCTTCATAGGTCAGTTCCGGGATCACATCCGGATCACCTCCTGACTCTACGCCATATGGGGTGTCAGGGAACAGAAAATTGAACACATTGCGGTCCAGCACCTCATCCGCTGAGGAAAATGCTCCCTTCATCTCATTGTAAACAACACCGTTGTAACACAGTGGCTCGTCTAAAGACTCCAGCTGATAATGCCAGCCCTCCTGATGGAAGATCTTCTCATTTTTATAGATATTCGGATGGAATACTGCATCCAGATAAACATCCATCAGATTCTGAAAATCTGTATCATTGCAGCTGGCCACCGGAAACATGGTCTTGTCCGGATAAGTCATGGCATTCAAAAAAGTGTTGAGAGAACCCTTCACCAGTTCCACAAAAGGATCCTTCAAAGGAAACTTTTCAGATCCACAGAGAACCGTATGCTCAATAATGTGAGCCACACCGGTGGAGTTCTTTGGCGGTGTTCTGAATGCAATATTAAACACCTTGTTTTCGTCTTCATTAGAGAGCAGTGCTACCCGCGCACCGGTCTTCTTATGACGGAGCAGATAGCTGTCCGCATGAATATCTTCAATGCGCTCCTCTCTGATCAGTTCGTATGCATCAAACATGCAAATCCTCCTTATTTACAAAAGGCAGACGGGACGCTGCAGATACAGCGTCCCCTACCATTACATTTTCTTATTCACCATACTGTTCTTTCATCTTATCCAGCTGCTCTGTTGTCAGGAAAAGATTAAAGCCTTTTGGATTGATACAGACTCCCTTAGCCTCTCTGATAATATATTTTTTGATCTCATCATAAGTGATCGGAAGCAGACGAAGTTTTGCCCCTGTATTGCCCTGATTGAACTTCTGACACTCTGCAAAGTCAGAGAAGATCGGCTGGAATACACTGCCGTCTTTTGTTTTTACATAAGGCAGTTTCATCTTTTTGCCCGCTTCTTCCCTGGACATATCGTCTGTCACGTCAGTGATATCCGCACAAACGATCCATCTGGAACGCATCATATTTACTGCCATCTCTTCTTCCAGCTCTTTGATGTTTTTTTTCTCTTCCAGAGTTCTTTCGATCGGACGTCTCAGCTCCTGCATGAAATACATGGCAGTCAGCTGCATCTCCGGATTCACGCGCGGGATCTTCTCATTCCTCATTGCCTCCAGATCCGGCGGTGTGATCATGTTGGACAGTTCCTCTTTGATCACAGTATCTCCATCAATATAACGGATCGCATTGATACCCAGGCAATGCATGCTGGCCAGGAAATTTTTGATATTCTTTCCCGGAACCTGTCCTGCAGCCAGAAGAATCTTCTTCTCTGTATATTTCTTTGCACACTTCTGAACCTCATTCTGGTCAGAGAACATAAGGATGCAGTCCTCGAATGTCTCCTCATCGCACTCTACGTAAGGAAGTCTTGTCGCCTGTGAATACAGAACATAAAGATCTGCAGTCATCTCAAATTTTTTCAATAAAAAGCTTGTTTCAGCCATTAGTAATACCCTCGTTTGTCTAGATTCGGCATGAACCAGGAAATCCTTAGTTCTCGCCATCTTGTATTCTATCATAGATTTGGAGAGTTCACAACACATGAAGATATTATATAGCGCAAAGGGGGCTGTCACCGAAGTGACAGCCCCCTAAAAATACTATTCAATTAAGAACGATTCCTGAACAATCCAGTTCATCCGCACCCTTCTTCTCCTGTCTGCTCATCTGTGCGAGCACATTCGCATCCAGGCTTGAAGTCTGCATGAACTGTTAATACAGATTACTCCTCTCCGTACAGAGTGATGAGTTTGTTCAGGTATGCATATCTCTCCTGAGCCTCTTTCTCAGATTTAGCGAACAGTCTAGCAGCTTTCTCTGGGTTAGCACGTTTCAGAGAGTTGTAACGTACCTCACCATCGAGGAACTCCTGGTAAGACTCTGTTGGAGCCTTAGAATCCAGAGCGAATGCAGCTTTGCCCTCAGCTTTAAGAGCTGGGTTGTAGCGGAACAGATGCCAGTATCCAGCTTTAACTGCAAGAGCTTCCTCATCCATAGCTTTAGCCATACCTTTTTTGATTCCATGGTTGATACATGGAGCGTAAGCGATGATCAGAGATGGTCCTGGATAAGCCTCTGCCTCAGCGATTGCTTTAACAGCCTGGTTGTAGTCAGCACCCATAGAGATCTGTGCTACGTATACATAGCCGTAAGACATAGCGATGGAAGCAAGGTCTTTCTTCTTAACCTCTTTACCACCTGCTGCGAACTGAGCAACAGCACCAGTTGGTGTAGATTTAGAAGCCTGTCCACCTGTGTTGGAGTAAACCTCTGTATCGAATACGAAGATGTTCAGATCTTTACCGGAAGCAAGAGCATGGTCAAGACCACCGAATCCGATATCGTAAGCCCATCCGTCACCACCGAAGATCCACTGGGATTTCTTAGCAAGGAAGTTCTTCTTCTCAACGATCTCTTTGCAATCTGGGCAATCGCATCCGTCAACTGCTGCAACAAGTTTATCTGTAGCTGCACCGTTCAGAGCGCCAACTGCGAATGTATCAAGGTACTCAGCTGCTGCTGCTTTAACTTCCTCAGAAGCGTTCTCGTTAGCAGCGATCTTCTCAACTTTTGCTTTCAGAGCGTCACGCTGTGCGTTCTGAGCAAGAAGCATACCATAACCGAACTCAGCTGCATCCTCGAACAGGGAGTTAGACCATGCAGGTCCTTTGCCAGCTTTGTTTACTGTGTATGGTGTAGATGGTGAAGAGTTAGCCCAGATAGAAGAACATCCTGTAGCGTTAGCGATGTACATTCTGTCTCCGAAGAGCTGAGTAACAAGTTTAGCGTATGGAGTCTCTCCACAACCAGCACAAGCGCCTGAGAACTCAAGCATTGGCTGTTTGAACTGAGATCCTTTAACTGTGTTCTCTTTGAATTTAGCGATAACGTCTGCTTTCTCATCAAGAGTTACAGCGTAATCAAAGTATTTCTGCTGTCCAAGTGTAGACTCAAGAGCCTGCATAGCAAGTGCTTTAGCACCTTTCTTACCAGGACATACGTTTGCACAAGATCCACATCCTGTACAATCCAGGGAAGATGTAACGATAGCGAATTTGTATCCATCCATTCCTGTCATAGCCATTGTTGGCATATCAGCTGGAGCAGTTGCAAGCTCAGCCTCTGTAAGTGCAACCGGACGGATTGCAGCGTGAGGACAAACATATGCACAACGGTTACACTGGATACAGTTCTCTGTGTTCCATACTGGTACGTTAACTGCGATACCACGTTTCTCGTATGCAGCTGCACCGGATGGTGTAGATCCATCAGCATAAGCTGTGAATGCAGATACTGGCAGAGTGTTTCCTTCCTGAGCAGAAACTTTAGCCTGGATGTTGTTAACGAAGTCGATAACATCCTGACGTCCCTCTGTAGCATGAGTCATATCAAGACCCTCATCTGCACAGTCTTTCCAGCTCTCTGGAACCTCGATCTTAACTGCTTTGTCAGCACCAGCGTCGATAGCTGCCCAGTTTTTCTGAACAACGTCGTCACCCTTACGTCCGTAAGTAGCTTTTGCAGCAGCTTTCATCAGCTCGTTAGCTTTCTCCTCTGGGATGATTCCTGTCAGTTTGAAGAATGCAGACTGAAGAATTGTGTTGATACGAGTTGGTCCCATGCCAGTCTCGATACCGATCTTAACACCGTCGATTGTGTAGAAGTTGATATCATGGTTAGCAATGTAAGCTTTAACCTGTCCTGGAAGATGTTTCTCAAGACCTTCCATATCCCAGTTACAGTTAAGAAGGAATGTTCCTCCGTCAACCAGCTCCTGAACCATGTTGTATTTGGTTACATAGGATGGGTTATGGCAAGCTACGAAGTTTGCTTTGTGGATCAGGTATGTAGATTTGATTGGTTTCTTTCCGAAACGAAGGTGAGACATTGTAACACCGCCGGATTTCTTGGAATCGTAATCAAAGTATGCCTGAGCGTACATATCAGTGTTGTCACCGATGATCTTGATGGAGTTCTTGTTAGCACCTACAGTACCGTCAGCGCCAAGACCCCAGAATTTACAGTTTGTTGTTCCTTCTGGTGTAGTAACCAGTGGAGCACCACACTCAAGAGACAGATTTGTAACATCATCCTCGATACCAATTGTGAACTGGTTTTTGGTAGCGTTGTTGTATACAGCAACGATCTGCTCTGGAGTTGTATCTTTGGAACCAAGTCCGTAACGTCCGCCAAGGATTGTGCAAGCGTCGAATTTGCTTCCTCTAAGAGCTGCCAGTACGTCAAGGTACAGTGGCTCGCCAAGAGCACCTGGCTCTTTTGTTCTGTCAAGAACTGTGATCTGTTTTACAGTCTCAGGGATAGCTGCGATCAGTTTCTCAGCTACGAATGGTCTGTAAAGACGAACTTTAACTACGCCGACTTTCTCGCCTGCTGCCATCATGTAGTCGATTGTCTCCTCGATGGTATCACATACAGATCCCATAGCGATGATAACTTTCTCAGCATCAGCAGCACCGTAGTAGTTGAACAGCTGGTAGTTTGTTCCGATCTTCTCGTTAACGATGTTCATGTATTTCTCTACTACTGCTGGCATATCATTGTAGTAAGAGTTGCATGCCTCACGTGCCTGGAAGAAGATGTCAGGGTTCTGTGCAGAACCTTTCTCACATGGGTTGTTAGGGTTCAGAGATTTAGCACGGAACTCAGCAACAGCGTCCATTGGGCACATGTCTTTCAGATCCTCATAATCCCATGTCTCGATCTTCTGGATCTCATGAGATGTACGGAATCCGTCGAAGAAGTTGATGAAAGGAAGTTTTCCTTCCAGAGCTGCGCAATGAGCAACAGGAGTAAGGTCCATTACCTCCTGAACAGAAGACTCACAGAGCATTGCAGCACCAGTCTGACGGCAAGCGTAAACATCAGAGTGATCTCCGAAGATACACAGAGCGTGTGTAGAGATAGTACGTGCAGATACGTTAAATACTGCAGGAGCCTGCTCACCAGCGATTTTGTAAAGGTTAGGGATCATCAGAAGAAGACCCTGAGAAGCTGTGTAAGTTGTTGTCAGAGCACCAGCTGTGATAGCACCGTGAACTGCACCAGCTGCACCAGCCTCAGACTGCAGCTCAGTGATCTGAACTTCCTGTCCGAAGATGTTTTTTCTGCCCTGGGTTGCCCACTCATCACTAGCCTCGGCCATTGGTGAAGATGGTGTGATCGGGAAAATAGCTGCTACTTCAGTAAATGCATAAGAAGCATGAGCTGCAGCATGGTTTCCGTCCATGGTTTTCATCTTTCTTGCCATTTAGATATATCCTCCTTAAAAAATAAATACACCTGTATACACTATACATATCAATCCGATTATAGCACTTGTAATTTTTTATGTCCATGCCTTAAAAATATTTGTACGGCAAAAAATACAGGAAAAATGTCGCAAAACGCAGACCATATCTGTCATAAACTGTGTAATTTT
>JAKSRN010000160.1 GCA_024403585.1 Lachnospiraceae bacterium
ATGAATCAGAACTTAGACAAAACCGAAGAGGAGAAGCTTCAGCTGAACGCAGAATCCGCCAATCCAGCGGAGAACGCAGAGAAAGCAGAAGCTGTAGATCCTGCAGAAGAAGCAAAAAAACTGAAAGAAGAGCGTCGGAAAGACTGGATTGAGACCATCGCGATCTTTGGCGGTGCCATTCTTCTGGTCATTATCCTTCAGACCTTTGTGTTTATCAATGCAAGAATCCCATCCGGCTCCATGGAAAACACTGTTATGACCGGAGAGAGACTCTACGGCAACCGCCTGTCCTATACCTTCGGCGAGCCGGAGCGCTATGATATTGCCGTATTCCGCTATCCGGATGACGAGAGCAAACTCTTTATCAAGCGTGTGATCGGACTTCCGGGAGAAACCGTCACCATCAAAGAGGACGGCGTTTATATCAATGATGCCACAGAGCCACTGTCAGAAGACTTCTGTCCGGAGATCCCGGATTACAGTCTCTGGATCGGAACTTCCTGGACCGTGCCGGACAACTGCTACTTTATGATGGGTGACAACCGAAATCACTCCGCAGATTCCAGATACTGGAACCAGCCATTCGTAGTAAAGAAGAACATGCTGGCAAAGGCAGGCTTACGTTACTGGCCACTGAGCAAGATCGGTTTCATCGGGGATGATACCTCAAACTACTATGAACCGGAGGCTGACAAATAATGAGTACCTGGAGCTCACGTGGTTTACGAGGTTCCACTCTTGAAGAGATGGTCAACAGAACCAACGAACAATACAGGGAGAAAGGGCTGGCACTGATCCAGAAGGTGCCAACCCCCATTACTCCCATTAAAATAGACAAAGAAAGCCACCATATTACACTGGCTTACTTTGATCAGAAGAGTACCATTGACTACATCGGAGCAGTGCAGGGAATCCCGGTTTGCTTTGATGCGAAGGAGTGCAAGACGGATGCATTTCCCCTGGCCAATGTACATCCGCATCAGATTGCATTTATGAAAGATTTTGAAAAGCAGGAAGGAATCGCCTTTCTGCTCTTGTATTTTTCCGCAAGAGAATGTTATTATTATCTGCGGTTGTCCGAATTTCTGAAGTTCGTGGAGCGGGCAGAACAGGGCGGAATCAAGCGGTTCAAGTTTGACGAGCTGGATCCGGCCTTCATCCTGCAGCCGAAACACGGAATCCTGATCCCGTATCTGGAGGGGATCCAGAGGGATATGGACCGCAGGTAGGTGCTAGATAGGCGTGAGGCGACGGTGGGCATAAGGACCACAAAGGAGCCGGGTGCTTAGCACGCATCTATTGGTCTTTCAGAGATGTACATAATGAAGTACGACAACCTTATTTAGTTGACAAAACAATTTAGTATGGTAATATGGTAGCAGACTAAAGTGATAGGAGATATAGAACGACATGAAACGTTTGATTCATACACCGGAAGGTGTTCGCGATATTATGGCGGTTGAATGTGACAAGAAACGCTATCTGGAACACAAGATCGACAAGCTCTTCCGTTCCTACGGATACCAGTCCATTCAGACCCCATCCATGGAATTCTTCGATGTATTCGCCAAGGAAGTAGGAAGTATTCCATCCAGAGAACTTTACAAATTTATCGACCGAGAGGGCAATACCCTGGTTCTGCGTCCGGACTTTACACCGTCCATCGCCAGAGCCGTAGCCATGTATTTTAATCAGGAGGACATGCCGCTGCGTTTAAGCTACAGAGGAAGCGTCTTCCAGAATAACACCAGCTACCAGGGCCGCCTCAAAGAGAGCACACAGATGGGTGTCGAGTTCATCAATGACGGAAGCGTAGAAGCTGATGCAGAGATCATCGCCCTGGCCGTACAGACCATGCAGCGGGCAGGCATCAAAGACTTCCAGGTAAACGTGGGAGAAGTAAACTACTTCCAGTCACTGGTTGAAGAGGCACAGCTGGATGAGGAGATCATCACAGAGCTGAAACAGCTTCTGGACATCAAAAACCTCTTCGGCGTACAGGAACTGATCGAGAAACAGAATCTGAGAAAAGACCTCGAGAAAGCCCTCGCCCAGATTCCAAGCCTCTTTGGAAATGCCGACGTTCTGGACACAGCGTACTCCCTGACCCAGAATGAGCGTGCAAAGAATGCAGTATTAAGACTGAAAAAAATCTACGAGCTGCTGAAATTCTACGGCTGCGAAAAATACGTAACCTTCGATTTCTCCATGCTCAGCAAATACAGCTACTATACAGGAATCATCTTCCAGGGATACACCTATGGAACCGGAGATGCAGTGATCAAGGGCGGACGTTATGACGGCCTGCTGGAGAAATTCGGCAAGAAAGCAGAAGCGATCGGCTTTGTTACAGAGGTAGATTCCCTTCTGAATGCCATCGAGCGCCAGAAACTGCAGCTGCCTGTAAAGGATATCAAGACCATGGTTCTGTATCCGGCAAGTCTGGAAGGACTGGCAATCCGTTTTGCAGCAGATCACAGAGCACAGAGAATGGAAGTTGCCTGCGTGCGATTCGAGGCAGGACATGTGCTGGATGATTACAGTGAGTATGGAAAACGCAATCAGTTTGGCGGCATTATCTATTTCCGTTCAGAGAAGGAAGTGTATGCAATCAATCTTTCCACAGGCGAGACAGAGTCGGTGGATGTCAGCAGATATCTGTAATTGTTTTGAAGAGAGCACATCAGAGTACGTTCACTTTGGAGACTCTCATGAGAGACTTCCATGAAGGAAGCTTTAGAAAACAGTTACGAACTATGAGAAAGGAAAACAGTAGTTATGAGATATTTAACATTTGCCCTTACCAAGGGTCGTCTGGCATTCAAAACTCTGGAATTGCTGGAACAGATCGGAATCACCTGCGAGGAGATGAAAGATAAAGATACCCGCAAGCTGATCTTCGTGAATGAAGAACTGAAACTGAAATTTTTCCTGGCCAAAGGCCCGGATGTTCCTACTTATGTAGAATACGGCGCAGCTGATATCGGAATCGTAGGAAAAGACACCATCATGGAAGAGGGAAGAAAACTCTACGAAGTGCTGGATCTTGGATTCGGTCGCTGCAGAATGTGTGTCTGCGGACCTGCATCTGCAAAAGTCTATCTGAGGAACAACCAGCTGATCCGTGTAGCAACCAAGTATCCACACATTGCCAAGGACTACTTCTACAATCAGAAAAATCAGACAGTCGAGCTGATCAAACTGAACGGATCCATCGAGCTGGCTCCGATCGTAGGACTGTCAGAGGTAATCGTAGATATCGTAGAGACAGGAAGTACCTTAAGAGAGAATGGTCTGGAGGTTCTGGAGACAATCTGTCCGCTGTCAGCCCGTATGGTTGTAAACCCAGTGAGCATGCGAATGGAGAATGAGAGAATCACAGATCTGATCCAGAAGATGAAGGCACTGGTAGAGAAGAATTGATAGGTCGCCGGCGGGGAAATGATTCGCCGGGTGATGAGAATACTGGTAGAGAAGAACAGAGTTGCCGGCGGGAAAATGATTCGCCGGGTGATGAGATTACTGGTAGAGAAGAAGAGAGTCGCCGGCGGAAGATGATTCGCCAGGTGATGAGAATATAGAAAGGATGACGCAACTAACAATTGCGCCCTGATTGGTACGAGTATGAAAACTGTAAAGCTTACAGAAGAGACAAAGAATGATATCCTTGTAAACCTGCTGAAGAGAAGTCCAAATCAGTACGGAACCTACGAGGCTGTTGTAAATGACATCATCGACCAGATCAAACAGAGAAAAGATGCTGCCCTGTTTGAGTACACAGAGAAATTCGATAAGATCGCTCTGACTCCTGCAACCTTCGAGGTAACAGAGGAGGAAATCAAAGAGGCATACACACTGGTAGATGAGAAACTGCTGGGCGTAATCAAAAAAGCCCTCGTAAATATCAGAAGCTATCATGAAAAACAGAGAATGAACAGCTGGTTCAACTCCACAGAGGACGGAACCATGCTGGGACAGAAGATCACTCCAATGGAGAGAGTCGGTGTCTATGTTCCGGGAGGAAAAGCAGTATATCCATCCTCCGTACTGATGAATGTTGTACCTGCAAAAGTAGCAGGCGTAACAGAGATCATCATGGCAACTCCATGTAACAAAGAAGGCAAAGTCAATCCAGCCGTACTGGTAGCAGCAAAAGAAGCAGGAGCAGACCGCGTATTCAAGATGGGTGGCGCACAGGCCATCGCAGCAATGGCATACGGAACCGAGTCCGTGCCAAAGGTAGACAAGATCGTAGGACCGGGAAATATCTTCGTAGCGCTGGCTAAAAAAGCAGTATACGGAAACGTAAGCATCGATTCCATCGCAGGACCAAGCGAGATCCTCGTGCTGGCAGACGAGACAGCCAATGCCCACTACGTGGCAGCAGACCTCCTGTCCCAGGCAGAGCACGACGAGATGGCATCCGCAATCCTGGTAACCACAAGCGCAGAGCTGGGCAAGAAAGTAGAAGAAGAGATTGAAGGCTATCTGAAGAAACTGTCCCGTACAGAGATCATCAGAAAATCCCTGGATCAGTTCGGCTACATCCTGGTAGCAGACACCGTCACCGACGCCATCGACGCGGCAAATGCCATCGCTTCCGAACATCTTGAAATCGTTATGGCCAACCCATTCGAAGTAATGATGAAGATCCGCAATGCCGGAGCAATCTTCATCGGAGAGTACTCCAGTGAGCCACTGGGCGACTACTTCGCAGGACCAAACCATATCCTTCCAACCAACGGAACAGCAAAATTCTTCTCACCACTGTCAGTGGATGATTTTGTGAAGAAGTCCAGCATTATCTATTATTCAAGAGAGGCACTGGCAAAGATTCATAAAGATATCGAGCAGTTTGCACAGAGTGAGCAGCTGACAGCACATGCAAATTCAATTGC
>JAKSRN010000161.1 GCA_024403585.1 Lachnospiraceae bacterium
TCATGCTCACACTGTTTTGTACAGAGTTTACATCCGATACATCCTGCTGCACAAACTTTCTTTGTCTCAGGTCCGCGATCCTTGTTGGAACAACGAACTGCAACTTCCTTATTCTCAGGAATCAGCTCTACCAGACCCTTAGGACAAGCTTTTGCACACATACCACAGCCAACGCATTTCTTGCGGTCAACGATTGCAACACCGTCAACTACTTTGATGGCACCGTACTGACATGCTTTTACACAGGAACCGTATCCAAGACAGCCGTAATCACACTCCCAGATGGAGATACCAGCCAGAACAGCTGCACGACAGTCATCGATACCGATGTAATTTACTTTGTTAGATGTTGCGTGGCAGTCGCCGGCACATTTAACAAAAGCAACTTTACGGATAGACTCTCCAGCCTCAGCACCGGTCAGCTCTGCAATTTTTGCATTGTTTGCAGCGTTGTTTACCGGACATGCGTTAGAAGGAGCTTCTCCCTTTACAATAGCCTCAGCTACTGCATCACAGCCTGCGAAACCACAGGCACCACAGTTGTTTCCAGGCAGACACTCACGAACCTGAGGGATTCGCTCATCCACCTCAACATAGAATTTTTTACCGGTGTATACAAGACCCACACCAATCAGAAGACCGATGAGAGCAACAACCACCGTTGCGATAATAATAGCCATACAACTTTCCTCCTTACAGTGACAGGCCTGAGAAGCCCATGAAAGCGATTGCCATCAGGGTTGCTGCCAGGAGTACAAGTGGTGCACCCTGGAAAGGAACAGGAACTGCTTCCTCATCAAGGGACTCACGAATACTTGCCAGAAGAACGATCGCGATGGTGTAACCAAGAGCTGTACCGAAGCCGGCAATAACGCTCTCTACAAGACCATATTCATTCTGTACATTAGTAAGAGCTACACCAAGAACTGCACAGTTTGTAGTGATCAGTGGAAGGAAGATTCCCAGTGCTTTATAGATAGCAGGGGAAGTTTTCTTCAGGAACATCTCTACGATCTGTACCAGAGCTGCAATAACCAGAATGAAAACGATTGTTTTCAGGTAATCCAGATCCAGTGGTTTCAGTACGAAGGTATACAGAAGGCTTGCTACTGCAGAAGCGATGGTCATAACGAAGATAACCGCTCCGCCCAGAGAAGCAGATGTCTTTACCTGACGGGATACACCCAGGAAAGAACAGATACCCAGGAACTGACTGAGGACAACGTTGTTAATGAGGGCTGTAGTGACAATAATTAAAATCAGATTCATGCCTGTCCCTCCTTCTTAGAATCACAGCCGCCTGCAGAACCACAGGTAGCACAACATCCGTCGCATCCTTCAACCATCTTGTTTGCTCTGGTCTTCATCTTCAGTGCGTTCATAATAGCTACGATGAAGGCAAGTACCAGGAATGCGCCCGGAGCTTTAATAAAGATACCAACTGCAGCATTCTCAGGAAGAAGCTGGATTCCGAAGATGGAACCTGCACCAAGCAGCTCACGAACGGAACCGAGAACAGTCAGTGCAATTGTAAATCCAAGACCCATTCCAAGTCCGTCGAAAGCGGAAAGAACAGGAGGATTTTTCAGAGCATATGCCTCTGCACGTCCAAGAATGATACAGTTAACAACGATCAGAGGAATAAAGATTCCAAGAGCGCTGTAAAGTCCAGGAATATAAGCCTGTGTTACCAGCTCAACGATGGTAACCAGAGAAGCTACGATAACGATCTCTGCAGGAAGACGAACCTCATCAGGGATGAGTTTACGAAGCAGAGAGATAATAACATTGGATACGATCAGAACCGCCATGGTGGAAGCACCCATGCCGAAACCATTGGTTGCAGAAGTTGTAACCGCCAGTGTCGGACACATACCGAGCATCAGCACCAGTGAAGGATTCTCTTTGATCAGACCATTATATATTCTTTCTAAATATGGATTCATGGTTTATCCTCCTTAGTTCGCATTGCTCGCAAAGAAATCAAGAGCGGCATTGACAGCATTGACTACAGCACCGGAAGTAACAGAAGCACCTGATACAGAATCAATCTCGTCTTCAGATGTAGATCCGCCTGCTTTGTTCAGATTGAATTTAGGAACGTTGCGTCCTGCGAACTGGCCTTTCCACTCATCCTCACCACAGCGCATACCCATACCGGCTGTCTCATGCAGCTCAGTAAAGTCGATACCGCTTACAGTACCGTCAGAGAGAATACCAACAGCTACGGTAACATTTCCATCAAATCCATCTCCGGATGTTACGCTGATTACGCTACCGATCACATTGCCGGAAGCATCAACAGCATCATATGCCTCGTTGATTGTAACTTTACCAAAGTCTGTACCGTAAGTCTCACCGTTCAGCTCTGCGATCGCTGCATCCATAGCCTCATTGGACTTGAAGGAATCTGCATCCGGAAGAACTGCCTTGTAAGACTCTGCTGCTGCTGCAGCTTTCTGCTCTGCAATAGTGTCTTTTGTCATGGCAAAGATGCCGCTGAGTGCCAGACCTGCCAGCAGAGTGATCGCACAGAGAACAACTGCGGAACGAGGAACCTTGCTTCCGGAAGTTTTCTCTTTTTGAGCGCGATGTCCGAATGGTTTTGGAACGATGTACTCATCGATCAGCGGAACCATAAGGTTGGAGATAATAATTGCATAAGATACGGAGTCTGCTGCACTTCCTTTAATACGGAATAATGCACTGAGAACACCGACGATGATACCAAATACGATCTGTCCGGTTGATGTGACAGGACTGGTTACAGGATCAGTAGCCATGAAGAATGCACCCATCAGGATACCACCGGTACATACATGTGTAAGGATGAACAGAGGATCCAGTCCCTGTCCGCCAAACAGTGCGATCATGATCGCGAAGGAAGCAATTGCTGCTGCAGGAATCTCAATTGTGATTCCGCCGATGCACCACAGGAAAAGTCCACCGATCAGAAGTCCCAGAGCGGAGCTTCCGATAACGCCGTTGGATGTTCCGAGGATGATGCTTGCAAGATCAAGTCTTGCACCGTTTGCAAGATCAACCAGAGGTGTAGCTGCAGAAACTGCATCCAGTTTATAGTTTGTCATTGCTGTTCCAAAAGAAATAAGAAGGAAGCAGCGGCCGGCAAGTGCCGGGTTCATAAAGTTCTTTCCAAGTCCACCAAAAAGGTTTTTAACAACCAGGATTGCGAACACGGAACCCAGGATCGGAAGTACAGGAGAAGTTCCCTCCGGCATACAGAGTGCCAGGAGAAGACCGGTTACAACTGCACTGAAATCACGGATTGTGTTTGGTTTATGAGTGATCTTGTCGAAGATAAACTCAGTCAGTACCGCAGCAGCGATCGCACAGAGGATTGTGATCAGAGCATTGATTCCATGCACTCTGACACCGATCAGTGTGGTCGGAAGCAGAGAAAGTACTACTGCAAACATTACATTCTCTGTTGTCAGTTTACTGCGGACATGGGGACTTGAGGATACGTTATATAATTTAGCCATTCTCACTTACCCCCTTCTCTTGGCTGCCATAATCTCAGCCTTTGTCTGTTTGAACAGCTGCATCAGAGGACGTTTTGCCGGGCAGATGAATGTACAGGATCCGCAGGCAATACACTCAAGACCATACAGCTTATTCTCATAACGATCGTAATTCTTACGCTCTGCAGCAACAGCCATCTGCTGAGGAGTAAGACCCTCCGGACATACATGGTTGCAGCGTCCGCAGCGTAAGCATGCGGTCATCTTTCCCTGTGCAATAGCAACTTCATCCTTAACAAATACTGTAAGGGCGTTGTTATTCTTGCAAACAGGAATATCAAGGTTAGCAAGAGGGAATCCCATCATAGGACCACCGGAGATCAGTTTCTCTGGATCGCCTTTCAGTCCGCCTGCAGCCTCAACCAGCTCAGCCTGTACTGTTCCGATACGAACAATAAAGTTGCCCGGTTTGTTTACGCCATCACCGGATACAGTGAAGTTTCTCTGCATCAGAGGCTCATTGAATGTAACTGCACGATAGATGGAGCGAACGGTTGTTACGTTATCTACAACACATCCGAGATCTGCAGGAAGAAGTCCCAGTTTCAGATGTTTTCCTGTGATCACGCTGATGATGGAACGCTCACCACCCTGTGGATATTTTGTCTTAGCAACAAAAACCTCTACCTTAGTGCCCTCACAGGCTTTTTTCATAGATGCGATTGCTTCCGGTTTGTTCTCCTCGATCAGAACAAGACCTTTTGCATTCGGGAACAGCTGCAGCATGATCTCAACACCTTTAACGATCTCATCTGCATAAGTTCTCATCAGCTGATCATCGCAGGTGATATAAGGCTCACACTCAGCACCGTTTGCAATAACATACTCAATTGCATCCGGATTCTTTGGCATCAGCTTTACATGTGTTGGGAAACCGGCACCACCCATTCCGACGATACCTGCACTCTTTACACGATTGATGATCTCCTGATTTGATAACTCTTTCGGATTACACTCGACTCCGATGCCTTCTGCCAGAGTATACTGACCATCGTTCTCAACAATAACTCCCATTACACTGGAACCCATTGCGTTTTTGCACTTGCGAATGTCCTTTACCTTACCGGAAACAGAACTGATGATATTCGCTGACACAAAACCATCTGCCTCGCCGATCACCTGACCTGCCAGAACCTGGTCTCCTTTTTTAACCACTGCCTGAGCCGGTTTTCCGATATGCTGGCCCAGAAGGAAGATCAGATCTCCCTGTGGTTCATAAGGAGTAAGTGGAGCGTTTTGCGCCAGTTCCTTGCCCTCGTTCGGGTGGACGCCGCCGTGAAACGTGTTTTTACTCATTGGCTTTTTCTCTCCTTTCTTT
>JAKSRN010000162.1 GCA_024403585.1 Lachnospiraceae bacterium
ATGTATCCTATTCTTAATCTTTATTTTTCCGCAACAGATTCACACGTTCCAGTATATCCTGTACAAGCTGCTTCGGCTGATCCGTTTTTGTTCGAAGACCTGCTGCCCCTGCATGGCCACCGCCATGGAAGGGATTAAGAAGTTCATTAACATTGATCCACTGACCATCTGACCGGAAAGAACATCGCCACAGGCCTTCCTCTTCCTCGTAGAATGTCATTCCCAGTTCAATATCCTCACAATCTCTCAGCCGTCCGCTGATCGGATGAATATCCTCATAGCGGATATCTTTTTGCATACTTTCCTGACGATCCACATAGACATAGGCAACTTTTCCATCCATCACCCGAACGGCACCGGTAAGAAGAGCAGTACGCTTTGTGACATCATCGAAGGTTTCTGTTTTCAGTGTCTTCAGAAGTTCTTTATGATTGACACCCATATGCAGAAGACTTGCCGCAGCTTCCAGGGTTCCGGCATCCGCCCGGTCAAATCCGTCCGTGTCATGTACCATGCCAAGATATATATATTCGGCGGCGCCCCAGCCATTATGGGATGCAACCGTATGTCTCATGCATTTTTCAGGTTCGCATGTCTCCGTATGTCCAGGACAATCCTTATCTTTATATGCTGCTGCATGTTCCAGACATTCCCTGTCCAGCATATAGAAGATATTCTCTGAACAGGACTCTGAAATCTTTGTATAATTCACATCCCCGTATCCTTCATTGGATGCATGGTGATCCAGTACAAGAGAAGCCGCAGCTCCATCATACAATTCCTTCCCTGCAATTCGCTCCATGGTCGCTGTATCACAGACGATTACGGCATAGGGGTCTTCCCCCATCTCCGGCATCTCAAAAGGATGGAATATGCCATCTTTCAGAACCTTTTGCTTCGGTCCCTTATCCAGCTTTTCTGACAGGTAGGGAAGTACCCTAACTTTCGGATAATTACTACGGATGTAATGAGCCAGGCTCATCACTGAACCAGCCGCATCACCATCCGGATTAATGTGAGCAAGGATCACTACCGTAGTTAAGTGATCCTTCTCCATCATGTGTTCAAATGCAGAATTAAATGCAAATTGTTCCATCATTTTCTCTGAACATTCTTTCTTTATAACCCTTGAGCATTCCACTCTGCTTCATGCTCATAAACACTTTCGCTTATTCTCCCGATGTTTCTTCCTTCATTGCCGGCACTTCCAGCACAAAAGCTTTTCTGTATCCCTGGCCATACTGTAGATCCAGACTTAATTCACCGCCATGCATCTCGGCAACTTTGTGAGCAATACTAAGTCCAAGACCGCTGCCACCACTGGTGGTCTGTCTTGCCGCATCACTTCTGGAGAATGGATCAAAGATTGTTTTTGCAAAATCCTCTTCAATCGGAAGACCATCATCCGCTACATACACCGTATACATGATGTCCTCAGCAACTTTCTTGCTGATCATTTTTACCTGAACCATATGGCCATCACTGATATAGCGGATGGCATTTGTCAAAAGGTTGGTAACAACGCGTGACATCTGCATGCGATCCGCCAGTACCATACAGGTCTCTTCCGGTATATCGATATCCAGCTCAATATTCTTCTCATCGAAATCTTCCAGCAGAATGATCACATTCTCACGCACCAGCTCCGCCATATCCAGTCGTTCCTTGTGCAGCTGAAAGCCATCGCTGTCCAGTTTTACGAATTCGAAGAGCATGCTGATCAGCTCACTGATTCGCAGTGACTTGCCATAGATTGTCCGCAGATAGTCAGCCTGCTTCTCAGGATCTGTTACAAGTCCATCTGTCATCGCCTTGGAATAACCGACAATAGAAGTGATCGGCGTCTTGATATCATGGGTGATATCAGAAAACAGCAGATTTCTTCTTTTATCAAACTCTGCTTTCAGTCTTGCATCCTCTTCCCGAAGCTCTCTCATCTTCACAGCAATACTGTTGATATACCACCATCCAGCCAGAAGATACGGCAGGATAGAGATGATCAGCTGAATCAGGATCAGCATGATGATCGTCATATAGTAGAGTTTTACCATCAGACTTCCATACTGCTGAATAAAATCCGGTGCGGTAAATGCTGACGGCGAATGTGTATTGATAAAGCTTTCCACCGGCTGGATCAGGAAGTAGGGAATCGAATCGGAGAGAATACTCCAAAGCGGTTTGATTATTAACATAAGGGAACCCGAGATGGATTCGCTCTGCATCTTAATATCTCCAACCATCATAATTTTGGTCAGGATCGGCACCAGCGCATATCTGTAAACCAGAGTTGCCAGCTGCTCGCAAACAAAGATGAAGATCATAACCAGAAGAAATCGCTGCCCCAGGAAAGTACCCAGTTCATGACCTCGGTTCCTTAGCCTTTTTTCATCTAACATAGATTCTACCCTTTACTGAAGACGATATCCAAGTCCTCTTACTGTTTTGATATATGCGTTCTGGTCCTCAGACAGTTTGGAACGGAGTTTGCTGATGCATACCATTACGTTATTGTCTGCCAGATAAAAATCATCGTCCCATCCGGCTGCATATACCTGCTGTTTTGTGTATACACGACCCGGATTGCTCATAAAGAGCTTCATAACCTTAAACTCTACACTGGTAAGAACGATCTCTTCCTCTCCTTTATACAGAAGACAGGATTCCTGGTTGAGGCGAAGATCACGTACAACAAGATCAGGCAGAGTCTCTTTTTTAGCATTTGCACCCAGGGAATAGAAACGGCGAAGGTTGGAATTCACACGGGCAACTGCTTCCATAGGCTGGAATGGTTTCACGATATAATCGTCTGCTCCGAGGTTCAGTCCCAGGATCTTATCAGACTCACCGGTTTTTGCAGAAACCAGGATAACAGGAATGTTGTTTGTCTCACGGATATTTTTAAGAGTTCTGTATCCGTCGATACCAGGCATCATGATATCCAGAAGTACCAGATCCACCTGCTCTTTTTTCAGAATGTCCAGTGCCTGCATGCCGTTCTCGGCCTCCAGCACATTATAACCGGACTGCTCCAGATACAGTCTGAAAACATCGCGGATTTCTTTCTCATCATCAGCGCAAAGAATTGTATATGCCATTATTCTTCTCCTTCTCTCTCTTCTTTGATCTTCTTATAAAAATCAGCTATAACAAGGTTCTTTTTTGGAGCAACATAGAATACAGTCATCAGACCCAGAGTAATGATTCCAAGTAATTGCAATGGAACAAAATACAGATCTATCAAAAATGCTTTCATCTTATGTCCTGTCATCAATTGCTTGCTTTTCGCAAATGCTTCTTTCGAAGACATGTATGGATTCTCTGCCAGAAGATATGGGATCATCATATATTCATAATGCTTCATGATTCCCGGTACAACCAGCAATAAAAGCCACATATCTCTGAAAAACCTTTTCAGAAACATTACCTTTACTGTACCCAGATAATCCGCATCAAATGCATACGCCAGACTTGCCAGCATAACCGGCTTGTCTGATTCCATAGCATTGAGCATCATTCTTGCTCCGCCTACCTCCAGAGGATTATCCAGTAGAATGTCTATCAGGAATTTAACCATCAATGACAGGATCAGCATACCGCCGATCATTGTCAGAAGTATGACGATCATTCGAAAGTCCAGTCTTCTTCCGCTTGTAAATTCCTGAGAAGCTACATTCCGGATCAATTCCGGAATCTGGTTCACAGAACCAATCAAAGAAGAATACGACATACCTGCTGATAACATGAGCAGCAGGAAGGAACTGGTAGTAATCTTCCAATAGGCCCGGCTAAAAGGGTCTTTCGTCTCGTGCATGAGATCTTTGATTGTAAAATTCATTCCTTTATTCCTTTTCTCCCTGATTTTCAGGGTATTGTTTTTTCAGTCTCCCGACAGTATAATTTTAGCAAATAATCAGTTAATAAATCAACAAACTGAACGTCAATACAGTCTGATTATCCTATTATTTTCAGCCAATTGTTTTCTTTAGGATCATAAATACTGCTGTATTTCTTAAAGCAAACACCATTGAGTAAAGCGGACATTCGCATTCCGCTCCGCTTCATGCTCATGAACACGTGGCTGCTCCGCAGCCTTCTCAGATAGGGCTTTGACCCTATCTGAGACAATCATTCCCCTTCCTATGCCTTTACGACCTTGAGGAAGGGGAATGCTTGCCGTGTTCAAAAAAATAACAGAGTGACCTGGAGGAGATCATATGAGTCTTTATGAAGAGAGTTACAACGCTGCCAGAGAACTGATTCAGATTGCAAAGCTGGAAGCAGGAGATATTCTGGTAGTCGGATGTTCCACAAGTGAAGTATCCGGAAGCAAAATTGGTTCGGCATCCAGACCCGAACTGGCAGAAGAGGTATTCACGGGCATCTATACAGCAACACGTGAAGCCGACATCTACCTGGCTGCCCAGTGCTGTGAACACCTGAACCGTGCACTGATCATTGAAAAAGAGCTGGCCAAAGCACTTCGTCTGGATATTGTTAATGTAGTCCCACAGCCAAAGGCAGGTGGTTCCTTTGCCACGAAAGCCTATGCCCACTTTACCCATCCAGTGGCAGTGGAGCACATCAGGGCAGAAGCCGGTATGGATATTGGCGATACCCTGATTGGCATGCATCTGAAGGATGTCGCCGTTCCTGTACGTCTGTCCATGAACAGCATTGGAGAGGCACATCTGGTATGTGCAAGAACCCGCGCCAAGTACATCGGTGGTCAGAGAGCACAGTACGATGCAGAGCTTGGATAAGGCTATTGCTAGCATAAGTATGGATCAGGCAGTAGCGAATTCCATACTGTAACTGTTCCGAACAGCTGCAAACAATATTTATATAAAATAATAT
>JAKSRN010000163.1 GCA_024403585.1 Lachnospiraceae bacterium
TAATGTGAATATGGATAAGAAAGAGTTAAGGTAATGATATGTTATAGGTAAGGTAAGTCAGAGGAATCCTCTGTTCGCAAACAAGAATTGGTCCAAAATTGCATTATTATGTCAGTAAAGCGGACATTCGCATTCCGCTCCGCTTCATGCTCATGAACACGTGGCTGCTCCGCAGCCTTCTCAGATAGGGCTTTGACCCTATCTGAGACAAGCATCCCCCTGACCCCTTCCTATGTCTTTACGCCCCCCCGGAAGGGGAATGCTTGCCGTGTTCAAAAAAACGGGCAGCTACACGCTGCCCGATCCAAATCTGTTTATATTCTGTTTAAAGTCTCCTACTTATGGCAGAGGGACACTCCTTGTGACAGAGTGACGCTCCTTGTTACAGAGTGACGCTCCTTGTGACAAATGCAGCGTCCCCATATGGCACTGCATCCTCGTATGCGTTTGTCTGGAAGATCACTGTGAGCAGTCTTGCTACAGACGCCTTCAGTTCCTCTTTTGTCAGCTTTCCATCGGAAAGTGCCTGACGAAGCTCTGTGATATCATCCGGACTGCCCGGCATGATCAGATCATTTCCGTTCTTAATACAGAGATGGGAGATACTTCCGTTAGCGGTTGTGGTCCAGTCTGTCATAACAAAGCCTCTGAAGCCCCACTCCTTACGCAGTACAGTCAGCAGAATATCTGCGCAGTTTGCGGTGTGTACTCCGTTCAGAAGATTATAAGAAGACATGATGGACATCGGCTGTGAAGTACGAACAGCCAGCTCGAAACCTCTCAGATAGATCTCACGAAGAGTTCTCTGGCTCACGATACTGTTGCTGCCTACACGATTGTCCTCCTGATTGTTACAGCAATAATGCTTAATGGTGGTTCCTACGCCCGGAACGGACTGCACACCCTGTGTGATCGCAGCCGCTGTCATTCCTGACACATACGGATCCTCTGAGAAGTACTCAAAGTTTCTTCCGCAAAGTGGATTTCTGTGGATGTTCATACCAGGTGCCAGCCACCAGGACAGGCCCAGCTCCTGCATCTCGATTCCTACCATGCGTCCCACTTCCTTCTGCAGCTCCTCATCCCAGCTCTGTGCCAGCAGAGTACCGATCGGCCATGCTGTACAGAACTGATAGTACCATACGCAGCCCTCTTTCTCTTCCTGTGGCTCCGAGAAGAAGCCCTGCTCCATCGCTCCTAAGAAGCCCTGGGTATAGGTTACGCCATTCGCTTCATCTGCCAGATATTTGCGGATGACACGGATACCGGCAGGTCCATCTGCCATAGCGATACCTGGAACACCCTTTGTTTTCTCCAGAATATTGCAGGATTCACCGGCTGCACCAGGCACCATGATACCGGCTGCTCCAAGGGCAATATCGTGTCCGCGGCTGATCTCGCCGGCGCACATATGGATGAGTTCTTCATCATCCAGTTCTTCCACCAGTTTGGCAGCATCCAGCTCATACTCAGACTGCTTCCATGTTGGGTTGGCACGTTTTACAGGGGCAAATATTGTCATCGGACATCCTTCGCTCTGGCAGATTGCAGCCAGCTCCTCCAGACGCTCTTTTCTTCTCTCTTCTTTTCCGGAAAGCTCCTGCAGTTCTTCCTGAAGCGGACAGATCTTGTAGGTTTCCTCAAGAACAATCTCTTTTTCTACCACTGCAGATCCCACAACTCTGCTGGTCTCCAGTGAATTGCCTGCCATGAGAATATAGCGGCCAGACTCCAGTACCCAGCTCTCTGCGGCCTCATCAAAAGAAGCCAGATCCTTCGCATCTACTCTGATTGTTACGGTTTCTGTCTCGCCCGGCTGAAGAAGTGCTGTTTTCTTAAATCCAGCCAGACGTCTGTATTCTTTCGGAAGTCTGCCCATCGGAAGTGCTGCATAGACCTGAACAACCTCTTTACCGGCAGTGTTTCCTGTATTTTTCACCTGTAAAGTGAGGGTGAGTCCCTGATCATCTGCCTGGAGTCCGGCAGCATTCTCAACCTGGAAATCTGTATAAGAGAGTCCATAGCCGAAGCTGTACTGTACAGGAACCTCATAGGTATCAAAATAGCGGTAACCCACATAGATACCTTCCTCGTATTTTTCAGTTGTCACGTTGCCGTTGCAACGGCTGAAGGTGGCATAATTCGGATAATCGCTGTAGGATGCAGCCCAGGAATCGGTCAGTTTTCCGCATGGATTCACTGCTCCGGACAGGAGATCTGCCACCGCGTGTCCACCTGACATACCAGGCTGAGAGATGTACAAAATCGCTTTTACAGCCGGATTCTCCAGAATATCTTTCAGATTGATGAGTCCACCGATATTCAGAAGAACTACAATCTCCTTCTTCAGATCAGCAAGAGTCTTCAGATCTTCTTTCTCTCTGTCTGTCAGCTCATAGTCACCCGCTCTTGCATCACGGTCAGCGCCCTCGCCGGCAATACGGCTGATGACATAAACAGCCAGATCTGCACCGGAAAAATCTGCTTCTGTAATTGGACGACCTTCTGGTGCCTCAAAGGCATGTGACGCATACACATTGAAGAATAACGGAGTTCTCGCTCCGCCTGCTTCCTCCAGGATCATTGCTTTCCAGTCTTCTCTTGCTTTTATATAACGCTGGTCATAATCCGCGATCCAGTCTCCGCTTGTCACGATAAATCCAGCCTCTTTCATTCCTTCATAAACAGATACAGATGCCCTCTCACATACATCACCGGAGCCTGTTCCTCCTTTGATGGTTCTTCCTGCACCTGCACCTAAGAGGGCAAGCGGACGCTCTTTGGAAAGTGGAAGTATGGCATCATTTTTCAAAAGGACCATACCTTCGGCAGCTGCTTTTCTCGCCAGTGCCTGTCCCTGCTTTTCTCTATCGCTTATAGCCGGATCCTTTGTTCCGCTGAAGGCTCTTGTTTTCATTGTTCTCATCATACTCTGTTCCTCATTTTTTCTCATGAGGTTAATCATTCCTCATGTTCTGTCTTCTATTTCAAATCGGTAACCCGTTTCCTTCATAAGCTCCATATAAGGGTCCGGATCAAAATATTCCGGCGAAAATACTCCTTCGCCCTTCCAGATTCCCCTGGCCAGCAGTTCTATGGCAAGAGCCGCACCCCAACCGGTCTGCATGGTCACGGCCTGGCAATTCCATTCACGGATAGATTCCTGATTGTCGAAAGGCTGATAAATAAAGTACTCCTTCCGCTGGCCGTCCTTCAGGCCTTTGCAGTGTACTCCTACCATCATCTCTCCCACCATCTCGTTGCCGATGTCCTTGGGCTGCGGTGCGCAGGCAGCGACAACGTCTCTTGGCACAACCCATTTTCCGCGAACATTGACCGGCTTCAGGCTTCGAAGCCCTAACTGATCCAGCATCTTCAGTGCTCTGATCAGGTTCTCATCCAGGCTGATCTTGAAGGTTGCCCTTTTCAATCCATACTTCTTCAGGAAACGGGGCATGGTCACTGTCTCCTCGTGCTCTACTTTTACCAGAGTGTTTTCTCCGACACCCTCCGGCATCAGAAATACTTCCTTTCCGGCAAATGCTTTCTCCACCAGAAAACCGCCACGCTCCTCATCATATTCTACATTAGGATTCATCACTTCGTCCATAACAGTCCAGACATTAAATCCAAAAATAACAGCATCCGGATCTGAATCCGGTACTGTAAGATTTCCTCCATCCTTTACATGGACTTCCTCCAGTGTATCAAAAAGATGCACTGCGGCATATTTTGCAAAAACATTCACTACACCCGGATCGATTCCAAGGCAGATCACCGCACACTGTCCCTTTTCCTTCCAGGCCTCGTGGCGGTCAAAATTGTATTTGGTCATTGGTTCTGAATAACTGTTCTCGATACCCAGTCCCAGCTTGGGCTCCTCCATTGGAACGGACCAGGTTCCCATACTGGCGTAATCTGCACCCGCTTCAAAGGCTGCATCAAAGATAACATTGCTGGCAAAGGGCGGTGCCGCATCCATAACGAACGTAATATTCAGTTCCCGGATCAGTTTCTTCATACGCTCCTTATCTGTAGCATCCAGCTGGATCGGCACAAAAGAGATGCCTTCTGCTTTACTGTTCATCTGATACACAGACTTCTCCTCAGATTTCAGTATTCTGCAAACCTCTTCAGCCCGTTTCAAACTGAAATCACTGACCAGAACAAGTTCCAGAAACTCTCCTTTTGAAGCTCTCCACTTCAAGATCTTCAGGATACTCTCACCGACAGCTCCTGCACCTACCAGAAGCATTCGCATCTTTTTCTTCTGTTCATTTCCATTTTCCATAAAAATAAGACCTCCGCTTCGTCTTTTTCATCCACCGAATACAGGGTCTTTCTTTTTCTGATGATCACTGAAAAACCGGGGAGCGCACAATTCTTGTGCATCCTCCATAGCTCTGTTCTTTTGCCTGTGGGTTCTGGCCTCGTTGGCGGCATCAGAACTGTGGCAGTATATTCCAACTGCACGCTCAGTGCTTCTGCTCTCTCCAGAGTCTTGTCCGGCTGCCTTCCTTTTGCCTGGCAGTTTCCGCGGAAGACGGATGTGTCTTCTTCCGGTTTGCTTCGTCGGCCCCGCTTGCGCGGTGTCTAGGGCAGTCATCATCCAATATATTCGCTTTTATGGTCACTGCATATATCCTTCAGCCCAGGGCAGCAGATGGATACAGCAATATTTAGAAATGTCCCTTCCGGTTGAAACCGGAAGGGACAGATTTTACATCTCAGATTGCATTCAATACGCAGTTACCTGCGCAGATGTCTGATTGATCTGATTAAAGACCAGCCTGCTCAAGCAGTCCAGGAATCTTGGACTCCCATCCAAGAGACATGATAT
>JAKSRN010000164.1 GCA_024403585.1 Lachnospiraceae bacterium
CTGGAAAAACTGGAGACCAGTTTTCCTGTACCCCGTCTGGATGGAAAGGATCTGACCAATATCTATTTTATGGTTCGACTGGATCATCCGGAGATCTTTTATACGGTTACCTTTAAATACCGCTATTATCCGGATTCCGGCATGGTGGAGATGATCCCTGAGTATCTGTTTCCGAAAAAGCAGATCAAAGAACATATCCAGGCTATGGAATCCCGTGTTAAAAAACTGGCACGTCAGGCAGAAGGTCTGGATGAAAAGGGGAAAGAACAATATATTCATGACTTCGTTGTGGATAACATCCATTACGATAAGCTGAAAAAACCTTATTCCCATGAGATCATCGGTTCTTTAGGGCATGGAGTAGGCGTCTGCGAGGGAATCGCAAAAACCGTTAAAATCCTCTGTGACGCACTGGGAATCTGGTGTATTGTGGCAATCTCTGAGGCAAATCCGGAGAAGAAGATCAAATACCGGCATGCATGGAATGTGATCCGGATCGGTGGCCAGTATTATCATCTGGATGCCACCTTTGATAATTCCTTAAGCAATCCGGCAGGACGTGGTAACTCTGGTAATGCTTCTCTTAAGGAGAAGTCCGCCCAGTCAGCGCAGGCCAAAGGAAAGGGAAAGAAGAAAGCACCGGAGCGAGACTGGCCGATTCGCTATGATTACTATAATCTGAATGATAAACAATTCTTCCGGGATCATGAACCGGTGATCTGGAGAATCCCGGCCTGTACGGATGGCAGCCATTCCTGGTATCAGGAGAAGAAGATTTCCTTCACAAAACAGGAGGATGTGCGTAAACGTGCTGCTCAGGCTGCGAAAAAGGGAAAACCCTTTCTCTTCCACTGGAGAGGAGGCTATCTTACAAGAGAAGTGCTGGATGAACTGCTGGGGATCCTGCGAGAAGAGGCAGCAGGAAGGAACAAGCACCTGTATCTGTCTCTGAACTGGCCGCAGGCAGTACTTCTGGCATATTTTAAAGAAGAGGAGAAGGAAGAGACGATCGTGATGGAGGAGGCTAACGAAGGCGAACTCTATGACGGGGAGACTTCCGGAGAAGAAAGCGCAGAGAAGTCCGGAGCGAAAGAGGAAAGCTTTACAGAATAAGGGCAGAATGACCTGAGGGCTTTCTGAAGGATGAAGGGAAGGATTAAAAAGATTTATGAGAGATATACTCATCGGAAATATCATATCCATTGTGTCAGCCTGTTTCACGGCTGCCAGTTCATGGACCATCAGCAAGCAGAAAAGTTATATGTACCAGGTCTTCCAGTGTCTGACACTGGCAGTGGCATCCGTCTTTTTTCACTCCTGGTCAGGTGTTACTACACTCCTGCTCTGTGCAGTGAGAAATTACCTGGTATCCAGAAATCTGTTCAAGGGAAAGATTGTATGGATCACGCTGGTGATCCTTGTGGGACTTGGTATTCTTGTAAACAACAGGGGAATCGTGGGCTGGATCGTTATTCTGGCAACCTGTGTTTACACCATTGGTTCCTGCAAAGCCATGAGACCCTTGCCTGTGAAGGCGAATATTACCTTTAACTGTGCTATGTGGGCGATCTACGATTTTCTGATCCTGGATCTGGTATCCGGAATTGTGGATGTGATGGCCACTCTTCTGACCGTGATCTCCATCATTCGTCTGCTACGGAATCAGGAGCTGATCCGTGAGGAAGAGAGAAGGCTGGGACTGATTGAGGAGTAAATTCCTCAATCGTCCCAGCCTTTTCTCTTGTCAAAATAATAAGGTTAATCGTATTGTTTTTCCAAAATAACGCTGTTTCACAGTTGAAAATGCATGGTTTGTCAAATAATACTGGATTAGTGATCGTGATGATGGGAATGTCCCTTCAGGATCTTTTCGAGATTCTTTCCAAATGTCTCCGGATCCTGATATGCTTCCTGGCTGTAGTTGTGCACCTCCTGCAGACCGCCCCATAAGCCTTCTTCTGATACAAGTCCGATGGTGACCATCATACGTCCTTTGTAGGCAAACTGTTCTACAGCATAGCGCATGCGGTCAGCGGCTTCTTTTTCTGTCTGGCCGTCCAGCACTACATCCATTCCAAGAAAATCGCCGAAACGGTCTCTGTAATCAAAGAAATAGCGGAGATCTCCGGTCAGCTGCAGGTAATCCGGGCGAAGTTTGACAACCTGGTCTACCATCTGCTCGGTAAGGCATTTGCAACGGAAGGTAACAGGAATGCCCTTGCTCTGCACATGACGGAAAAAGAGATCGGCGGCTTCTGCCTCCGGAAGCTCCAGGATGTTCTCACCTCTGTCTGCTGCATTGGCTGCCTCAGCCCAGTCATCGCGGTAGAGTACAAGATCTACCGGGGTAAAAGCAAGGATCTTATCCAGCTTCGCGCACAGCATCTCTGCAAATGCTTTTGCCGACAGTTCAGGTGCCCCCGGAATACGGCTGAAGACTTCCTGCATCTGGATCGGACCAGGGCCCATGTCCAGATAGAGCATCTTAGAAGGCTCTCCGTTCTCCTGGATTGCCTGATGGGTGAAACCTGCCTCTGCCTCAGTCAGAAGCTGCTCTGCAGTGACATAGCGGAAGTCGGTGAGAGAGGTTGGACACCAGAAAGGATGGTCTCCTTCATTCATCCTGCGGAAGTTCTCTCTTGTGGTAACCGGGTAATATAATTTAGGGATACGGAAGGTCTGGCCTCCCGGTGTCTGTACTTCTTCTGTCTGTACAAGATCCATAGATTTGTATGGGATTCTCTGCAGATTCATCTTGCTCCTCCTGTAGGTAAAAATAAATTGGTCTTTCCCTGATATTCAGTGTTATACTATGTATCAGTATAGCATTTTTGCGTGTGTATTGAAAGAATACTTAAGATGCGGAATATGCATAAAACAGCTCTGGTCTCTGGTTTGCAGATGCAGAGCAGAATGTAAAGAGAGAATCACAGGAGGAAGTGAACATGGAAGAATTATACAGACTGATCGAGGCTAAGATCAAAGCATCCGGTTATCCGGGAGCAGTGGACGGAATGGAATTCTACGATGAGGTCAGTGCAGAGGCGGATGAGCAGGAAAACGGAAAATACCTCTTCTTCATCAAAAAATCTGATACCCTTGTTTATCATGGCTGCATGGACATCATGGACCAGGAGTTTGACCTTCATTATGTGGATATCCACGACGGTGACAAGGTTTACCATGTGGATTTTGATGCCTGAGGGAATAGAAGAGGTAGTGTGATGTTTAAAAACAGGAGCCTGAAATTTCAGGGAATCTGCTGTATCCTGATGGCAGCATTTTTCTTCTGTCTCATGTCTTTGTTTGTGCGCCTGTCCGGTGATCTTCCGGTCATGGAGAAGGCGTTTTTCAGAAATGCTGTCGCTGCCATTGTGGCATTGACCATGCTGCTTCGGACAGGAGAGAAATTTCGGATCGGGAAGGGCAATGTTCCTTTTCTTCTTCTGCGTTCCGGATTTGGAACGGCTGGAATCATAGCAAATTTTTATGCCATTGACCATATGGCCATCTCGGACGCTAACATGCTGAATAAACTGTCCCCCTTCTTCGCTATCATCATGTCCTATTTTATTCTGAAGGAGAAGGCAAGCAAAAAAGAATGGGCAGCGGTGGTGGTGGCATTTGCCGGAGCATTGCTGGTAATCAAGCCAAGCTTTACGGCTGGTGCTATTCCGGGACTGATCGGTGTGTTTGGCGGTTTCGGTGCCGGTGTTGCCTATACCTATGTGCGTAAGCTGGGAAAAAGAGGTGAGAGAGGTCCTTTGATCGTATTCTTTTTCTCTACTTTTTCCACCCTCTTTGTCACCCCTTTTATGATCGCGGATTTTGTGCCGATGACAGCTATGCAGATCCTCCTGCTTCTTGCAGCAGGTGCATCGGCGGCAGGCGGACAGCTGAGTATTACAGCAGCCTATTCCAAGGCACCGGCAAAGGAAATAGCTGTGTTTGACTATTCGCAGATCCTTTTTGCGGCCCTTTTGGGCTTTGTATTCCTGGGAGAACTGCCGGACATCTTCAGTGTGATCGGCTATGTAGTGATCATTGGTGCTGCGGTATGGAGAATGCAGGCTATACGGGAAAAAGGATGAGCGGGTTCTGAATCGTGCAGCGGTCTGAACTGAAAAAAGCACAATTTACCGGAGAAAAAGCACAATTTACTTGACGAAAAGCACATTTTCTGTAAAAATGAATATAGGGAAAAATGAAAAAGGGCGAGAATATCGCCCTTTTTGTGTACTTGGATAGGGATTGCAAAGAGGTGCAGAATGGCGAAAAAAGTAACAATCAGTATGGTAGCAGAACGGGCAGGTGTGTCCAGGGGAACGGTGGACCGTGTCCTGAATCATCGTCCACATGTAAAGCCGGAACTGTATAATCGTGTAATTAAGGCCATGAAGGAGCTGGACTATGTTCCCCTCAGGGAGCATCAGAATCTGGAGAATCTGATTCCTGCGGAAGCGGCTGTCAATGAAATACAGGAGGAAAAACCGAATCAGATGACAGGGACAGAGCTTCCGAAAACAGCCTCTGCAAAACTGCGTCTCGGAGTAGTCCTGCACAATGAGAGCGGATACTTCCGTACAGAGATCCTGCGCGGCATTGAAGCGGCTAAGGAGAGACTGGCAGAAGACGGAACAGAGATCCTTGTGGAGCAGTGTGAAACACCGATGCCGGACGAGGCAGTAGAGCGTCTGGAACATCTGGTACAGCAGGGGGTAAAGGGCATTGCCCTGTGCCTGATGGATCATCCTATGATCGTGGAGAAGGTCAATCGTCTGGCCTATCAGAAGATTCCGGTTATTACCTTTAATTCAGATCTTAC
>JAKSRN010000165.1 GCA_024403585.1 Lachnospiraceae bacterium
TCAGGCGGAGCCGGTAAAAAGGCTGCAAAGGCTATGGGACGCGGTTTCCTTGGACTTGTGGTGCTGATCGCAGCGGTGACCTGTGTCCAGAAATCCATGTATTCCATCGGTGAGACAGAGTCCGTGGTACTGACTACTTTTGGAAAAGCTAGTGTAGTAGAGGAGAAGGGTCTGCATTTTAAAATCCCTTATATACAGAAGGCCACAAGAGTGGATACCACTGTAAAGGGTCTGAAGATCGGCTACAGCGAGAACAGCGATGGCAATACTGTGACCATCGAGCATGAGTCTGTTATGATCACTTCTGATTACAACTTTATCGACTGCGATTTCTATGTATCCTACCAGGTTACCGATCCGGTGAAGTACCTTTATCAGTCTGACGAGCCGGACCTGATCGTGAAGAACATTGCCATGTCCTGTATCCGTTCCACTCTGTCCGGATATTCCGTTGATACAGCGATCACAACCGGAAAGGCGGAAATCCAGAGCAACGTAAAATCCATGATCATGGCTGAGCTGGAGGACAAGGACATCGGAATCACCCTGATCGATGCAAGTATTCAGGATGTAGAGCCGCCGACAGACCAGATCATTGAGGCATTTACCGCAGTTGAGACCGCAAAACAGGGCAAAGAATCTTCCATCAACCAGGCAAATGCCTACCGCAACGAGCAGATTCCTGCCGCTGAAGCTGAAGCTGACCGCATCAAACAGGAAGCTGAGGCAAAGAAAACTTCCCGTATCAATGAGGCGAAGGGTCAGGCAGCCCGCTTTGAGGAAGAGTATGCAGAGTACAAGAATTATCCGCTGATCACCAAACAGCGTATGTTTATGGAAACCATGGAAGAGGTTCTGCCGACTCTGAAGGTTGTGATCGACAACGGTGACGGCAGCATCAACAAATATTACCCGATCACAGAGCTGGCAAATGTAAGCCCGGAGGAGGCAGCAGCCGTATCCGGAGCGGATGGACAGTAAGAGGGGAGGTGCAGCGAATATGAAAAAAAGTAAAGGACTGAGCATATTGATCATTCTTGTGGTGCTGGCAGCATTTCTTCTTTCCAATGCCCTCTATACCACTCCTGAGAATGAGTATTCTGTAGTAAAACAGTTCGGTAAGATCGTTTCTACCAATGACCAGGCTGGTCTTGGCGTGAAGATTCCTTTTGTGCAGGATATCAGCTATGTACCGAAGGCAAAACAGATCTACGACCTTCCGGCTTCCGAGGTTATCACCTCTGACAAGAAGACGATGATCGTTGATGCATACGTTCTCTGGAACGTAACAGATGCACTGGCTTATACAAAGACTCTGAATGCAAGTGCGACCACTGCACAGGGAAGAATTGATGTGATCGTTTACAATGCCATCAAGACAACGATCTCTTCCATGACCCAGGAGGAACTGATCGCCAGCCGTGATTCCGCGGTAAACATTCAGATCACGGAGAGCACACTGGATGACATTCAGATCAACGATATGGAAAGCACAGAAGAACTGGATGAGAACGGAAACAATGTTCCGGCTTCTGAAAATCAGAAAACGGAGATCATTCTGATCTCTGATCGTCTGATCAACTGCATTGGTGACCAGTGTAACCAGTACGGAATCAAGATCACAGACGTGAAGATCAAAGTGCTGGATCTTCCGGAAGAGAATAAGGAAGCTGTTTATAACCGTATGATCACAGAGCGTAATAATATCGCAGCGGCTTATAAAGCCCAGGGTGAGTCTGAAGCGCAGATCATCCGCAATACTACCGATGCAGAAGTAAAGGTTATGCTCTCAGAGGCAAAGGCTGATGCTGATGCCATCGTGGCAGAAGGTGAGGCAGAGTATATGAGAACTCTTTCTGCTGCTTACAACGATGCGGATAAGGCAGATTTCTATCTCTTCACACTGCAGCTGGATACGCTGAAGGAGTCTGTGACCAATGGAAATACAACGATCTTCCTGGATAAGGATAGTCCGGTGGCTGGCATTTTTAATGGAATCGAATAGAGACAATTGTTCGGATTGTTCCTGAGTTGGCATAGATTCGGTTGAATTGCATATGCATGAGGGCTGAAAAGGCCTTTTCAAAACAAAAACTGCAGTATATCTTCGAATATACTGCAGTTTTTGTTTTTTTTTGTTGTGAAATCTTCTCACATAGTGTATTCTATTATGAGAAACAAACCTTTAAGGAGGCAAATTTAATATGGTTACAGCTGGTGATTTTAGAAATGGTATGACAGTTGTCATTGATGGAAAAGTATGTCAGATTCTTGATTTCATGCATGTAAAACCAGGTAAGGGTGCAGCGTTCGTAAGAACAAAATACAAAGATATCATCAACGGTGGTGTTGTTGAGAACTCTTTCAACCCAACTGCTAAATTTGATGAGGCTCGTATCGAGCGTCAGGAGATGCAGTACCTGTACAATGATGGTGATTTCTATAACTTCATGGATCCTAACACATACGAGCAGGTAGCTCTTCCAATGTCAGAGTTCACAGAGGCTATGAAATTCGTTAAAGAGAACGAGAACTGCAAACTGGTTTCTTACCAGGGCAAAACATTCTCTGTAGAGCCACCTATCTCTGTAGAGCTTGAGATCACAGAGACAGATCCAGGATTCGCTGGAAACACAGCTACAAACGCACTGAAACCTGCAGTAGTTGAGACTGGTGCAGAGATCAGAGTTCCTCTGTTCATCGAGATCGGTGAGATCGTTAAGATCGACACAAGAACAGGTGAGTACACAGGACGTGGCGGAAAAGGCTGATTAGTCAACTGAACGAGAAATCGAATTAAAATCAGAAAGCCAGAAGGCGGCATGACGAAAGTCATGCCGTCTTTTTTTGATTTTTGAAATAAACAGCATATAACAGTTGACAACAGTTATAAACTGTTATATAGTGTTTGTAACAGATGGAGGACAAACTATATGCATATTATTTTGAACAATACATCTCTGGTCCCAATCTACGAACAGGTTGTGGAGCAGATCAAAAACAATATTATCTCAGGGGAGCTGAAGGAACAGGATTCTCTCCCGTCAGTGAGAGGTCTGGCAGGCACCCTGAAGATCAGCGCACTTACTGTAAAGAAGGCCTATGACAGGCTGGAAGAAGAAGGGTTTGTCATAACTGTCCACGGTAAGGGAACTTATGTAGCATCCACAAACCAGGCTCTTGCAATGGAAGCAAGAAGAAAAGCTGTGGAAGATGATTTTGTAAAAGCTCTGGAGAAAGCCCGAGCTGTGGGAATGACAAGCGAAGAGATACGGGAGATGTTTGAATTCCTTTTGGAGGAGTAAAGAAGAAATTCTTTTGAAAGCAATATAGAAGAATTCCTTTTGAAGGAGTAAAGACAAAATCCTGTTGGAGGAGTAAAAAAGATGATCAAAGCAAAGAATCTTTCAAAAAATTACGGAGATTTTTCTCTGAATATTTCTATGGAGCTTCCTGAAGGCCGCATCACAGGCCTGATCGGAAAGAACGGAGCAGGTAAAAGTACCACGATCAAATCTATCCTGGGACTGGTAGTTCCGGATGGAGGAAGTGTAGAGGTTCTGGGAAAAGAAGCAAAGGATCTGACTGCAAAAGACCGTCAGAATCTGGGAGTTACTTTAGCTGATTCAGGTTTCAGCAACTATCTCACAGTAAAAGATGTGGCCAATATCCTGGATAAGATGTATGAGAAGTTTGATAAGAAGACATTTCTGAATAGATGCAGAGAGCAGAAATTGCCGGAAAGCAAACAGATCCGCCAGTTTTCTACCGGCATGAAGGCAAAGCTTCGTGTGCTGGTTGCATTAAGCCATGATGCGAAGCTGCTGATCATGGATGAGCCGACATCAGGACTGGATGTGGAGGCAAGGAATGAGATCCTGGATATTCTGAGGGATTATCTGGCTGAGAACGAGAACCGTTCTATTCTGATCACATCTCATATTGCTACAGATCTGGAGGGGCTGTGTGATGATATCTATCTGATCCATAACGGAAGGATCCTGCTGCATGAGGAGACCGATGTGATCCTTTCCGAGTACGCGGTTCTGAAACCAAGTGTGCAGGAACTGGAGAAACTGGATCAACAGTATATCCTGAAAACTGCAAAAGATGGCTTTGGAATGGCTTGTCTGACTAACCAGAAACAGTTCTATGCTGAGAATTATCCGGGAATGGTGATCGAGAACTGTGGAATCGATGACCTGATCCTTATGATGACAGGAGGAAAGAAGAGATGAGTGGATTATTTGTGAAAGATTTAGCTCTGTTGATGCAGAGAAGAAGTTCCATGCTGATATTGATGGTCGTTGGAGCTGTGATGGGTTTTTCAATGGATGGCTCCTTTGTGGTGGGCTATATTACCATGCTGACTGCGATCCTTACATTGGGCACTATTACTTATGATGAGTTTGACAATGGGTATCCTTTCCTGCTGACACTGCCGATCACCAGAAAACTGTATGTACAGTCTAAATACCTGTTTTCGGCTGTGCTCGGACTCGTCGGATGGGCCTTTGCAATCGTTGTTTATGTAGCTTGCAGTTTTGCAAGAAGTATCCACCTGACAGTTGAGGATCTGCTGGGAGCATTGATCTTTATTCCGTTTTTCCTGCTTATTATTGCGGTGATGATGCCACTGCAGCTGAAATACGGGGCAGAGGGCAGCAGAATTGTGATGGCGATCATTGCAGGTGTAATTGCAATTATTGGATTCTTTGGAATGAAGGTGTTCCCGGAGGGACTCCGGATGCCTGAGTTTGTTCAGAATCTGAGTGTCGGTGGAGTTATTGCGATTGCG
>JAKSRN010000166.1 GCA_024403585.1 Lachnospiraceae bacterium
TCCTCATGAGTCTTTACCGCCACGCGGTAATAACCCTGACATAATCCTCTGTAATTGCCGCAGTCACGGATCAGAACCTGTGACTTCCATGCCTTTTCCACAAGTCCCTCCGGTCCCCGGAAGAATATATAATTTGCCTGTGAATCGTATACTTTAAAACCTAATTCCTGCAGCTTTGCTTTGAGAAACAGCTGCTCTCTGAACACAATCTCTCTTCCTTCCGCCAGATACTCTGTCTCTTTCAGAGCAGCAACACCGGCAGCCTGTGCAGGAATGGATACATTCCAGGGCTGCACAACCCGGTGCATCTTGTCCAGAAGCTCCTGGTTGGAGGTAAGACCATAGCCCAGGCGGATTCCCGCCATAGCATATCTCTTTGTAAATGCCTTCAGAAGGAACATATCTTTCTTTTCTTCCAGATCTTTTTTTCTTGTATAAACTTCCGGCTCCGGAATGAAATCCTGGAAGCATTCATCGATCACAAGAAAGGTGCCGGTTTCCGAACATCTTTTTATAATTTTGTCCATCAGGGCCGACGGAATCAAAAGACCTGTGGGATTATTGGGATTACAGAGAAAAAGAACCTCTGTCTCCTCTTTTATATCTGCCAGCAGATCCTCATCCACAAGAAAACCTGTCTCTTCTTTCAGATGATGGAAGGAAATCTGACAGTCTTCAGCCTCCAGGGCCTGCTCATATTCTGCAAAGGTAGGAGCAAGAAGAAGGGCTGTTTTGGGTTTTAATGCATGGACCAGCGTGAAGATCACTTCCGCCGCACCGTTTCCGCAGATGATCCATTCCGCCGGAACATCTTCCCAGTCTGCGATGCCGCTGATGAGTTTCTCCTGCTGGATATCCGGATAGTTGCAGATCTCCCCCATGCTGTCCCTGGCTGCCTGGATCACACGCTCCGGTGTGCCAAGGGGATTCATATTGGAGGAAAAATCCAGCGCATTTTGATAACGGTATACATCTCCGCCATGTACCTGTTTTTTCATACTTTACCTCTCTGATTATTACTTACCGCCTATAGAGACGGGAGTCTTCTCCGACCGAGATAAAACCATAGTGATTCATTACAGAACCAGTAATACAATTCCTGCACGGATCAGACCGAATACCACCAGGGATACGACTGCTGTTCCATAGAGGAGCTTGTTGGATCTTGGAATGTCTTCCGCCTCAACCGGACGGATGGCATCTCCGATTGTCATTTTTTTGTGAAGGACACCAAAATACCAGGCATCTCCTGCCAGCTGCACATCCAGAGCGCCTGCCATAACAGACTCTGTATGCGCGGAGTTTGGGGAAGCGTGGTTCTTGCGGTCACGCCAGAAGATTTTGTTGGCATTTTTCCCGTCAAATCCACAGAGGAAGCTGGCCAGGATCATCATGAGACCTGCCAGTCTCGCCGGGATAAAATTCACTACGTCATCCAGCTTAGCGGCAAAGGTTCCAAAGTATTTGAAACGTCCGTCCACGTAACCAACCATGGAATCCATGGTGTTGATGGATTTGTAAAGGAACGCTCCGACAGCGCCGCCGATCATCATAAAGAGCAGCGGAGCGATAATTCCGTCGGAAGAGTTCTCAGCAACCGTCTCAACCGCAGCCTTAGTCACGCCTTCCATGGAAAGGCTTTTTGTGTCACGGCCAACGATCATGGATACTGCATAGCGGGCTTTTTCCACATCACCGGATTTAACGGCATCGTAAACACGCATGCTTTCCACTTTCAGGGATTTGGTAGCCAGCAGCTGGTAGCACCAGAAGGTTTCCAAAGCGAATCCCACCCAGAAGTTCCAGCCGTAAAGCACATGGAGCACTCCCCAGGCAACAGCTGTAGTGATGCCTGTTACCAGAATTACAAGAAATACACCGGCGATGCGCTCTCCTGTTTTATTTTTCGGAAAAATCGCACGGAGCATCTTCTCAAATAAAGAGATCATATTTCCGATGACCCTTACCGGATGGTAGAGCCATCTTGGATCGCCAAAGATCAGATCCAGGATAAATGCCAGCACTACGGCAGGGATATATCGTTCGATCATTAACAGATTTTCAATCATTGTTTATAGTTTCCTCTCATTGCAGATATCAGGAATCGGCTTTTCTTTTGAGAATCCTTCTCAAGAAAGCCTTTGGCAGTTCCTGATTTGCATAGTAATAGAGATGCGGGAAGCCACAGAACAGAGTGTCTCCGCTGTTCACGCAGCGCCAGTTTCTTTTTGCCGCCGGCTTCTGCGCGAGGAATGCCTCCCCATTGTGTTCTGAATCGAAGTAGTGGAATTCGTGGGACCGGATATCTCCGATCTCTTCTCCAAACACCGCTCCTTCCTTCAGAGTAATATAGCCAAAGCGCTGCAGACGGCCGGTATAAAAAGCTCTTCCCGGAACCGCTCCCACCATCGGGTATGCATTACCTTCGGTATCTTCCAGAATTTCGTGAAGATACAGGAAGCCGCCGCACTCTGCCATACAGATCATACCTGCATCCAGAGCAGCCTTGACAGACTGGCGCATCGATGTATTTTCACTCATTTCTTTTACGTAAAGCTCCGGATATCCGCCGTGGAACAAAAGTCCGTCCAGATTCTCAGGAAGCTTTTTGTCATGGATCGGTGAGAATTCCACCAGTTCCACGCCCACCTCGCGAAGCAGGGACAGGTTGTCTTCATAGAAAAAGCAGAAGGCCTCGTCTCTGGCAAGACCGATCCGGATCTTATTCTCTCTGACCCTGTCACGGAATTCTTTCTCTTCCGGACGGCTTGGATCCTCGCCGAATTTCGGCTTTGGATCCGGTAATTCCGGTGCATTCTTTGCAAGAGAAAGGATTGCATCCAGATCCAGAGATTTTTCCAGTTCATCACTTAAGCGATCCAGTTTTTCCTGTAATTCGGAGATTTCATCCGGCATCATAAGACCCAGATGACGACTCTCCAAGATACAGTCCTTCAGAACAGGCACATAACCTACTACCTTTGTATCCAGCTCTGACTCGATCATCTCTTTCATTCTTGGATAGAGCATGGCAGAGACACGGTTCAGGATGATTCCCTTGATACAGGGTTTTTCCTGGAAATCAAGGAAACCCTTGATGGCAGGCAGGATAGAACGGCTGCAGCCCTTTGCGTTCACGATCAGGAGAACCGGTGTATCGGTGACTCCTGCCAGATCGCTGGCTCCCGCACGGGAATCGTTGAGGCCCATGCCGTCAAAGTAGCCCATAACACCTTCCATAACGGCGATGTCAATGTTGCTTTCGGCAGCATTTTTCGCGAGGAGGTTTCTGGTGGTTGCATGATCTGTAAAAAATGTATCCAGATTCCGGCTCTTTGTCCCGATGACCTTGGTATGGAACATAGGATCAATAAAGTCCGGTCCGCACTTGAAAGAACCTACATTGAAGCCTTTACGCTTCAGCAGGCTTAAGAGGCCGCAGGTGATCAGGGTTTTTCCGCTTCCACTGGCCGGTGCGGCTATCATAATTCGATCAAGCTTCATTCTCTTCTCCCTTACATCCTGTGGCGGATACAACATAGACCGGATTCTGACCGAACATCAGATGGTATCTGCCCAGGGCTTTGGATTTTGCGGTGGAAACAGCAGCGATATCCATGTCTTCAAAGGGAAGATCCTTCATGCACTGCAGTGCCTCTCCGATGGATTCCAGTGTGATGGTATTGATGACCACACGGATCTTTGGATTTTTCTGAAGCAGAAGCTCCAGAATCTCCTTCATATTTCCGGAAGAACCACCGATAAAGGCGTGGGTAGGTACCGGAAGATCCTCCAGTGCCTCAGGAGCCAGTCCCTCGATGATCTCCAGATTATCTGCACGGAATTTTTTCTTATTCTGGTGCAGAAGATTGACTGCTGTCGGATTTTTCTCGATGGCGTAAACCTGGCCCTCCAGAGCCATCATGGCCATCTCGATGGATACGGAACCGGAACCGGCTCCCACATCGTAGATCACGGAGTCCTTCTCAAGACGAAGCTTGGAAAGACTGATTTCACGAATCTCCTCCTTGGTCATCGGCACCTTGTCACGAAGGAAATCCTCATCCGGAATTCCGTGGGTAACGATGGTGCGTGGAGATGGATTCTCCACAACAATGACACTTAACGGATCTCCTGCATAGGACAGGAAATCCTCCGGTTTTCCGTGAAGGATCTTCTCATCCGGATAACCGAATTTCTCTCCCACATGGATGGTCAGGTCGGTCATGCCATAGTCCACGAACTTGCCGCAGAGGGTACGCACATCCTCTTCCTTACCAAGCAGGGAGAATACTTTTTTATTGGTATCACACAGACCGATCATGTTGCTGATGCGGCCGTGATTGCTGGTGATCTTAATATCTTCCCATGGAAGATGCAGCTGACTGCAGAAATAAACCAGGGAGCCGATACCCGGCATCACCTGCACGCCTTCCGGGAGCACATCCAGCAGTTTTTTCGCACCGCTGAAGAAGCCTACGTCTCCGGAAAGAAGGACCGCAATGGTCTTTGCATCAGATTTTTCAATTGCATCTGCGATCACTGCATAGCGGTACTCTTTCAGTACTGCCTGGCCAGGTTTTGCCACTGCGTCAACCATACGGCCGGCTCCGATCAGAAGATCAGCCCGGTCACAGAAGTTCCTTGCTTCCACGGTAAGGGTTTTGCAGCCTTCGCCGCCCATACCGATGCCGATGAGGGCGATTTCTTTCTTTGTAGAAGGGCAGGTGCATGCAGATTCAGTCTCTGCTTTGCACTCTCCGATTGTTGGTATGACTGTAGCTGTTGCTGTATCTGT
>JAKSRN010000167.1 GCA_024403585.1 Lachnospiraceae bacterium
TCGCTGGTTGTGCCGGCGGTGGATTCGAGAACATCTGTGATGCAGCAGATATCCTGCGCGGACAGAATATCGGTTCCGATGCATTTACATTAAGTGTATATCCTGCATCTACTCCAATCTTCATGGAGATCGCTAAAAACGGAGTTCTCTCTGACCTGCTTGCTACAGGTGCAATTGTTAAGACTGCATTCTGCGGACCTTGCTTTGGCGCAGGTGATACACCGGCTAACAACGCTCTGTCTATCCGTCATTCAACAAGAAACTTCCCTAACCGTGAGGGATCCAAGATTCAGAACGGTCAGATTTCTTCTGTTGCTCTTATGGATGCTCGTTCTATCGCAGCAACAGCAGCAAACAAGGGATTCCTGACACCTGCTACAGAGTTTGCAGGCGAGTACCGTCATCCAAACTACTTCTTCGATTCTTCCATCTACGCTAACCGCGTATTTGACAGCAAGGGAGTTGCAGATCCATCTGTAGAGATCCAGTTTGGACCAAACATCAAAGACTGGCCGGCAATGTCTGCACTGCCTGAGAACATGGTTCTGAAAGTGGTTTCCGAGATCCACGATCCTGTAACAACAACAGATGAGCTGATTCCATCCGGTGAGACTTCTTCCTTCCGTTCCAACCCTCTGGGTCTTGCAGAGTTCACTCTGTCCAGAAAAGATCCTGCATACGTTGGACGTGCAAAAGAGGTTCAGAAAGCACAGAAAGCCATCGAGGCTGATACCTGTCCGCTGGAGGCACTTCCAGAGATGAAACCGGTAATGGAGACAATCAAGAAGACCTATCCTGAGGTTGGCCGCGGAAACATCGGTGTTGGTTCTACCATCTTTGCTGTAAAACCAGGTGATGGTTCTGCCCGTGAGCAGGCTGCATCCTGCCAGAAAGTACTTGGCGGATGGGCGAACATCGCTAACGAGTATGCTACAAAGAGATATCGTTCTAACCTGATCAACTGGGGTATGCTTCCATTCCTGATCGAGGAGGGAGATCTTCCATTCGCAAATGGCGATTACCTGTTTGTTCCTGGCGTTCGCAAAGCAGTTGAGGAGAAGGCAGAAGTGATCACAGCATATGTTGTAAAAGACGATGCAATGACAGCATTTGATCTTCGTCTCGGCGATCTGACAGATGATGAGAGAGAGATCATCCTGAAAGGATGTCTGATCAACTACTACAAAGGTTAATGGATGAGAACAGTAATCGATAAGAACAGTAATCGATGAGAATTGTAATCGATGAGAATTGTAATCGATGAGATCTGTAATCGATATGAACTGAATAAAGATTCTGGTAGGATTTCCTATAAAACTTGGCCCGTCGGATCTTTGGATCCGGCGGGTTTTTCTTAGGCTTTGGAGATGTGAGTGGTCTGGCCTGTTTTTATTTGTGTGGATTTTTTGATAAGAGGAAGGGGATTGTCATAAATATAGATGATTAGAATCAGTATTTCCAAAAATTGGGAGATTTCCCTTGATATAGAAGTGGATTGTCAAAAATATGAAGACTGAGAAGAAATTTTCCAAATTTAGTTTCAAATAGAACTTTTTTTGGAAAACACTGGGAAAATCAGAGCACTCAGTGACAAATGCTATCGGAATGTGAGGGGAACAGCTTGTATATTGGAAAAAACCACCTAAAAGCAAGAATATAGTGACAAAATGTCATGTTGGTGGATTGGGATAAGATGTACAAAATAAAAAATGCACTCGAATAATCTGACAATATAATAATATAAAAATAAATTGTAAAAATACTATTGACAAACGGGTGAAGATGCTGTACTATTAAACCATCAAATAGAACTTCAAAAGAAAAGAGGAACACTCCAATGAGAAGGTAAATTTTCTATCGAATTCTAGATCAGGAGGTACAGTCCAACAAAAACTTAAACCACACCCAATAATTTAAGAAAGCGAAGGTGTACAACATGAAATTACTGAATTTTCATTAAAGACCCGATTCAATGATTAAAACATTTGGATCGGGTCTTTTCTTTTGCCCTTTTTAGGGCAGTTACCATAAATAAAAACAGCCTGCCGGCATTGGGGAACCGACAGGCTGTTTTACATTTACTTCATACTCCAAATTATTTCAGGAATACTTCGCAATCTGGCTCTACTTTTTTGCAAGCTTTTACTACTTCTGGCATAACAGCTTTTGGATCTGCTCCGTCTTCGAACTCAACGATCATCTTCAGTGTCATGAAGTTTACAACACAGTCAGCTACACCAGTTGTTTTCTTTGCTGCTTCCTGCATCAGGTTAGCGCAGTTTGCACAATCAACATCAATCTTGTAAGTTTTTTTCATGATTAAAATCTCCTTTAAACAGTAATACTTGCCGTAGCATATTTGTTTTCCGCTTGTCTACAATATAGACGCTGAACCCTCTATCGTCAATTTAATCAGAGGATTCTCTTCTAAATGGGATAATGTTTTCCGATTGGATTAATTTCTGAAAATATGTTAGAATAAATACGGTATTATATATCGTATTTTGGAGTAGTCAGTGCCTGATCCTGTGGTGAAAGGCCTGTAAGGAGGATATTTTGGAGGAACAGAAACGAAGACTGGAGGAATGTCTGACAGATATTCCTGAAAAAAGAATACGGGTCAGACACATTCATCTGGATCGGGAAAGTCATCCGCCTCATCCGGACAGAATGCGGATGGGAACAGATGGAAAAGGCAGTATAGAGAGTATTGAACTTTTTCCGGGTATTGAATTGTCTCTGCATAGATATGTGGCGGATAAGGTTGTGATGCGTCATGCGTCGGTTCCCGATGTAGTGGAGATCCATCACTGCCGTCAGGGGCGCTGCGGATTGAGATTACAGAATGGTTATTCTCTTTTCCTGGGATCAGGAGAAATATTTGTCCAGACCCTGGAAGAACCGGTGGATTCAGAAATCACACTGCCTTTGGGGTACTATGAAGGCATCAATATTCAGATTGACCTCAGGCTGTTGAACGAGAAGCCTCCCACAATCCTGCAGGAGGCAGGTCTGAACCGGGAGTCGATTCTGGCGAGTATCTGTCCGGACGGAAAACCCGGAACTTTGCCATCGGAACACGATATCGAGCATATTTTCAAGGACCTTTATGACAAACCCGAACATCTGAGAATGCCTTATTACAGGATCAAGACCCTGGAATTGCTTCTGTATCTGTCCCAGAAACAGGTGGAAAAACAGGAACTGATCTCCGGCTATCAGCAGGCCCAGATCGAGCGGATCCATCAGATCCATGAGTATCTGATCAGGGATCTGACGGTACGGCCTACAATCGAAGAACTCTCCAGGCAGTTCCATATGAATACCTCTACTTTGAAGCAGGTATTCCGCGGGGTATACGGACAGCCTATTGCGACGTATATGAAAGAATACCGGATGAGAAGGGCGATGGAGATTCTGGCAGATGAGAAGATGAGTATCGCAGATCTTGCAAGATTTGTAGGATATGAAAATCAGAGTAAATTTACGGCAGCATTTAAACAGTTTACAGGTCAGCTGCCAAGTGAATACAGCCGGCATATGCAGAAAAGGTAAGGTGTATTTGCCTGATTTGCTCTTTGGGAGTACAATAAAAACGGCAGTATGTTGCCGAAGGGAGAGTGTGATGAAGAAAAAAAGAAATTTTAAATATCCGATCCTTGTCCTGATCCTCGTGCTGGTCATGGCATGTCTGACCGGATGCAAAAAGAAGCCGGAGGAGCCGGCCGGAGGAACGGTTGCGATCTCTATTGTGGATGTATCGGTTACTGAACCGGATCAGGATGGACCGGATCAGGAAGAACCGGCATCTTCACCGGATGTCCAGACGACAGAAGAACCGGAAACAGATCAGGGCGACCAGCCGTCCGAAGAGCCGGCAGCAGATCCTGGTGTCCAGCCTACAGAGGCACCGGAAGCAGACCAGGAGACGGTCGACTATTATTTCAGAAATGCCAAGCTTCTCGGTCAGCATTATGAGAAACATGGAATTGAGATGGGATTTGCTTCGGAAGAAGAGTATGAAGCAGCTGCTTCGGCAGTCATCAATAATCCCAAAGCTCTTCATAAAGTCGAGAAAGAGGATGGAGATGACATCTTCTATGTAGAGGAGACCAATGATTTTGTTGTGCTCTCGAAGGACGGTTATATCCGTACCTATTTCTGGCCAAGTGCCGGAATCAAATACTTTAACAGACAGTAGGAGTTGTTCGGATGGAAAAACTGAGTTATGAGATTCATGAGTACTGGAGCGGACGGGCAGAAGGATACTCAGCCTATAATAAAGAGGAATTCAAAGATTCCCGCTATCAGAGCTGGAAAGAATTACTGGAGAACTCCATTCGTTCTGCATTTCCGGAGAAAGAAGCAAGAGAGATCCGTGTGCTGGATGCCGGCTCTGGTCCTGGATTCTTTACCGGGATTCTCTGCGAGTGCGGTTTCAAGGTGACCGCCCTTGACTGTACAGAAGCCATGCTGGAGGAAGCCAGTGCAAACGTGGGCCCCTATGCGGATTCTGTCAGCTGGATCCTGGGTAATGTGGAAGAGATCAATTTTGAAGATATGTCTTACGACGTGATCGTCAGCAGGAATGTTACCTGGAATCTGCCACATCCGAAAAGAGCCTACCGTGAATGGTTCCGTCTTCTGGACCAGGGTGGTCTCTTGCTGAATTTTGACGCAAACTGGTACCGGTATCTGGTGGATCAGGAGCTGAAAGAAGCCTATGATCAGGACCGGTCCAATGCGAAGGATTCCGGTGTGTATGATTGTAATGTGGGCGACAATTTCGATA
>JAKSRN010000168.1 GCA_024403585.1 Lachnospiraceae bacterium
CATCAGTCCTCATCATCTGCCAGGATCGGGATCTCTGAATCAAACATTGGCATCATCTCCAGTTTGAACTTGTTCCATTTACGTTTGCGGTCGATGAGTGCTTTCTTCTCCGGATCATCGATCACACCCTCACGCAGATATTTATCCAGCATTGCGTATGTGAAGCCCAGATTATCCTCATCTGTCTTGCCACAGAGTCCGTCTGAAGGTGCTTTGTCTACCAGTACCTCAGGCAGGTTCAGAACACGTCCGATTGCTTTCACTTCCTGTACTGTCAGGTGTGCCAGAGGGCTGAAGTCACCTGCTGCATCGCCGTAACGTGTGGAGTATCCAACCCAGTCCTCAGACTGATTACAGGTGTTTACAACACGGCCGTTCATACTCTGGCTTACAGCATAAACAGTTGCCATACGGATACGTGGTGCCAGATTGATGGTGGTCTGTCTCTGCAGCTCGGAAAGATCCAGTCCATGCATCTCGCCGCCTGTGATCGCAGAAATAGCTCCATCGTAAGCATCTTTAATATTTACAACGATATATGGAATTCCCAGATGCTCTACCAGCAGTCTGGACATATCAATGTCTGCCTGCTCGCCGTTTGGCATCAGAACACCGATTACTCTGTCTTTACCCAGTGCCTCTGCACAGAGAGCTGCACATACGGTACTGTCTTTACCACCGGAAATTCCAAGAACTGCGTTGCATCCAGGTCCGTTCTTCTCAAAGAACTCGCGGATCCATGCAACCACTTTGTCTTTCATTGCTACTGCGTCAAATGTATATTCTGCCATTTTTTCTCTCCTTTTACCGCATATTTCCCACCAGGAGGATTTCTCCCCGGGACGACCCATTCTCTCAAGACTTTTATCCCTGACTTTATGGCTCGTTCGCGAACAGTCGCCAAATTCATGCGAGCGTGTACTTGGCTCATTGCTATCGCATAGACAGAAAATCCCCTGCTGTTCCTATTATACTGAACAGCAGGGGGGATTGTAAAGTTTCGATATCTTTGTCTATCTGTTTTTCCGCATTAGAATCTAATGGTTTTCCTCTGGATCCTTCGCAATGTTCTGAACACGAAGCGTAGCTGCACATAAAGGCTTTTTACTGCTCATACCACATCTTCACCACACGGCTCTCCGTCCTGTAACTCATCCTGCAGAGCACTGATTCCATATAAGGATTATTGGCCAGGACCAGATTAGCGTAAACGCCATCCTGCATCTTGGCGATCATGGTCTCGAATGCTTCTTCATTCGTAAACTGTCCTTCCCAGAAGTTTTCTCCTCTTTCAAGACTGTCCTGCAGACTGACCAGGACTTCCTCTCCATAGCTGTCAAAGCAGGTTCCGTGCATCGGATAATACAGAAGATCTCTGGAATCACATACCGGAAGCTCCAGTTCTCTGGAAATGCTTCTGTCACGGCTGATTTCCTGGTCATCACAGCAGAGAAAAGCGTAATCCACCTGTAATTCTGGCGGAAGGCTATCCATGCTTTCCATAGAGTCTTCCGTATAGGAAGGGTCTCCAAAGGTAGGATCCACATGGTAATACTTTCCGTCACAGAGGACAATGATCCAGGCATGGGGACCTCTGTCCACAACCTCACCTTCCACCAGAAGAGCCTGAATTCCGTCCCTCTGCAGAAGATACTGCAATTCTTTGGCATAACCGGTACAGACACTGACACGGTTTACCATGGAACTGTAAATATTCTGATTATCCGGAGCATCCAGGTCATACGATACCGTATTCACCACATAGCTGAAAAGTGTCTTTATATGTTCATAACTGGAAAGCCCTTCCGGAATTGACTGCAACGCCTCCTGAACAGTTGCCTCCACAGCCACTGCTCTCTCTTCTTTTTCCTCAGGCGAGCAGGTGTATACAGGCTTCAGGCGGATCCAGTCCTTGTATACAGTATAATGATAAGAAGCTTCTGTCCAGAACAGTTCCGGGTGATCCGCAAGAACCATCTTTACGATTTTGACCGTCTCTTCTTCATCCAGGAACAGATCAATCTCTTCCTTCATGTCCTGCAAACCGTCCAGAATCTTCATATATTCTGCCCTGGATTCTTCATCCAACAGCCAGTAATAGTAGGAGCAGCCATTAGAACCCTGACCTGCCGTCAAAAGCTCCTGCTTTTCCTCCTCACTTTCCTTTTTAGGTACCTTTACTCCATTCACCAAGTGATGAATCTGCTGATGTAAGTCCTCTCCGTGTTTTTTGATCGTCTCCTGATCCGGCAATCGGTCCTTTATAAGGATCAGACCCGGAAGGAGAAATAAAAGACACAGAAAAAGAAAACAGCATCCAGAATTTCTTTTCTTCATATAGTATTAATCATCATCTCCACTGGAAAGTGCAAAGTCCGTAAATATAGATAAAGATGATTGCCACCGGAACAACATAACGGAAGACCGGTTTCATCCAGGAACGGACCTTTAATCCCTTTCCTTCATTGGCTTCTGCCATAAAGTTCTCCCAGCCCCAGCCGATGGACCAGCTACAGAAGAGTGAGATCACCAGTGAGCCCAGCGGGAGAATATTTGTTGATACGATAAAATCCCAGAAATCAAGCCATGCACTTCCCTCCGCAAATGGCTGGAAATGCAGAACACTGAAACCGAGAGCTGTAGTCAGTGCAAGAACAAACACAATGACTCCACATACAAGACAGCCCATCTTTCTGTTCATACCTGTAAGCTCGCAGACCATAGCCAGAATGTTCTCACAGACACCAAGAACAGTGGATAAAGCAGCAAAGACCATGAACAGGAAGAAGATGGTTCCCCAGATTCTGCCATTCGCCATGTGGTTAAATACATTCGCCATTGTATCAAAAAGAAGGCTTGGGCCAGCATTTACCTCAAGGCCATAGCTGAAGCAGGCAGGGAACATAATGAGACCTGCAACGATCGCTACGAAGGAATCCAGAAGGATAACCGTAACGCTCTCTCCCATCAGACTGCGCTCTTTATCAATATAGCTTCCAAAGATCGCCATACTTCCCATACCGATGGAAAGCGTAAAGAATGCCTGGTTCATGGCAGCTACCAGAACCTTTCCGTTGATCTTTCCAAAATCAGGGATCAGGTAAAATTCCAGTCCGGCTTTGGCACCCGGAAGTGTTACGCTTCGAACCGCAAGTACAAGGATCAGCACAAGAAGACCGATCATCATATATTTTGTGATACGCTCCAAGCCACCCTGCACTCCCAGACTGAGAATAAGAAATGAAACCAGCACAGTCACAAACAGATACGTTACATTGATCCCCGGATTGGTGATCATCTCAACAAATCCAAAGTTCTCATTGCCACCTGTCAGGAATTTTACAAAATAGTAGATCAGCCATCCTGCAACAACCGTATAGAATGCCATCAGACAGATGTTTCCGATCAGACATACCATTCCAATCGGTCCCCACTTCTGTCCCGGTTTCTGCAGTTTCTTATACATATTCAGCGGACTGGTCTGTGCACCTCTGCCCACAGCAAACTCCATTGTCATAACAGGAAGACCCAGAACGATCAGGCAGATCAGATACAGCAGCATAAAACCGCCACCACCATTCTGTCCGCACATCCATGGAAATTTCCATACATTACCGCAGCCGATTGCACAGCCTGCAGATAACATGATAAAGCCCAAACGGCTTCCCAGTTTCTCTCTCTCTTTCATCTACATACACCCTTTCAAAAACTATCGAATTTTTCCATATTTATATCGGAGATTGAAACTCCGACTGAGATAATAATACAATTCTATTGGATTCTTTGATTCTTGTAAAATCGAATATATCGAATCTACTATCCTAGTATTTCGATGCATTTTTTACCTAAAATATTGTATTCTTTCACATATCTTTCCTGAATATGCTATGATGATAAAAAGAAAAACAATTCTTTTTAAGATTTCCATAGGGGGTAACCATAATGGCCAAATTGATCAACTGCCCGGTAATCACCATCAGCAGAGAGTATGGTGCCGGAGGACGAAGTGTAGCAAAACGTCTGTCCGAGCTGCTCGGTATTCCGTGGTATGACAAAGATTTCGTAAAAGCAACCGTTTCCAGCAGTGGCTTCTCAGAGGAAGATATCCTCCGCGAAGGTGAGGAGATGTCCTCCCGCCAGATATTCCTGGATTCGCTCCTCAACAGCATGGTCAGCTACACCAGCTCCGGTGATGCGATCTTCCAGGCACAGAAGAAAGAGATCCTTCGTCTGGCACAAGAGCCATGTATCATTGTAGGACGTTGCGCAAATATCATTCTCCAGCAGGCTGGCATCCCATCCTTCGATGTTTTCCTGTATGCAGACATGGAATTCCGTATGAAACGTGCCGCAGAACTCAAGGAAAACGACGATATGGATCTCCGTAAATATATCGAGACCCGTGATGAGCTCCGCGCGATCTATCACAAACATTACACCAAGGCAGAGATCGGCGACTACCATAATTACGACCTGGTTCTGAATGCAGGTATCCTTGGATTTGAAAAATGTGTTGACATTATCCTTCATGCCCTTTAATCTGAATATCTGTGAATACTTACAAACATTCACCCCCTGTTTCCATGGGAGACAGGGGGATTCTTATCGCAAAAGGAGATATTATGGCAGAACAGGCATTTTCTGAAGTAACCTTTCAGGAATTGGATATAAATGAAGAATTAAAGCGTGCCATCGCCGATATGGAATTTGTCTACATGACACCCATTCAGGCAGAAGCAATCCCTGTCCTTCTGACCGGCCGCGATGTTACCGGCCAGGC
>JAKSRN010000169.1 GCA_024403585.1 Lachnospiraceae bacterium
TTACTATGACATCTAAAGAGAGAGTACGTGCAGCATTTGACCACAAACAGCCAGATCAGGTTGCTGTTGATTTCTGTGGAATGAGCTGTTCCATGATCAATGCACAGACAATGTCTGATCTTCGTGACTACTACGGTCTGGAGAAAAAACTTCCAAAAATCAATGATATGTCTACAATGACAGCATTCATCGAGGAAGATCTTGCTCAGATTATGGGAACAGACGTTGATCTGCTTCACAACTATGGTGATACATACGGACACAACATGACAGAGTGGAAAGAGTGGGAGTATCGTGGAAAAGAGATTCTGATCCCTGCTAACTGTATCCTGAAAGAGGACGGAAACGGCGGATGGTACGTATTCCCACAGGGCGATGATTCTGTACCAGCTTCCGGACATTTCCCGGCAGGCGGATTCTACTTCGATAACCTGACAAGAACACCTGAGTTCGATGAGGATGAGGGAAATCCAGATGACAACGTTGAGGACTACATGCCTGTATCTGACGAGCAGATCGCTTACCATAAATCTCTGATCGGTGATCTGAAAGCAAAAGGACGTGCAGTTTGCTGTACACCTTGCTACTGCGGTCTTGGAGATGCTAACAACGTTCCTGGTCCAAACATCAAAAATCCAAAAGGAATCCGTTCTATCTCTGAGTGGTACACAGCTCCACTGCTTTACCCGGAGTATGTTGAGGAAGTATTTGAGAAAGGTACTGACATCATCATCCAGAACATGGCTCGTTACTGGGAGGAGTTCGGCTCTGACATCGATATCATGTTCACATGCGGTACTGACTTCGGAACACAGCGTGGACCTTTCATGAGCACAGATACATTCGAAGAGTACTATCTGCCATACTACAAGAAAGTTAACCACTGGATCCATGAGAACACAACATGGAAGACACTGAAACACTCCTGTGGTGGTATCTTCCCAATCCTGCCATACCTGATCGAGGCAGAGTTCGATGGAGTTAACCCTGTACAGTGTTCTGCAGAGGGTATGGATCCTCAGGCACTGAAAGATACATATGGAAAAGACATCCTGTTCTGGGGTGGTGTAGTTGATACACAGCAGGTTCTGCCATTCGGAACTCCAGAGGAGGTTCGCGAGCAGGTTCTTCAGCGTATGGATATCTTCGGAAAAGACGGTGGTTATGTAGCTAACTCTATCCACTGCATCCAGGCTAACACACCTGTAGAGAACATTGCAGCAATGGTTGATGCAATGAAAGAGTTCAACGGCATTAAATAATTAAACACAAGTATATGAGCATGAAGCAGAGGCGGAATGCGAATGTTCGAATTACTGCCAGTTCATAAGTATAAAGCAGAGCGGAATGCACATTTCCGCTTTGCTGAACTGCATAGCACATAAAAATACAAAAAGCACAAATGCACAATGGCACAATTATCATTGTACATTTGTGAAAAATGCCTGACTTATAAAAATAATCACAAGAAAATTGAAAAAACAATTGCACAAAAGCACAATATGTGGTAGTATACAACAAACAGCAGCTGCTGTTTCGAAACACAATTGTGCTTTTGTGCACAAAGTGACTTGAGAAAGCATTTTTATGAGAAAAGAGAGGATTTAGGCAATGAAATTAGAGAGATCCGCATGTATCGAGCCAATGTATTCTGAGATCCCATTCCTTGAGAGATTTCAGGCAGCAAAGAATGATGGATTTGAGTGGGTTGAGTTCTGGAGCTGGGAAGACAAAGATCTTGACGCTGTAAAAGAGGCAGCTGAGAAAGCCGGAATCGGTATCTCCGGATTCAACGGTGACGCTGATCTGTCCCTGGTTGACCCAACACACAAAGAGAAATATCTTGCATTCTTAAGAAGATCCGTAGAGGCAGCTAAAAAAGTTGGTGCTAAGAGTGTTACAATCCACTCCAACGGACTTGGCGATGGCGGACTTGTTATTGATTCTTATGACAATCTGTCACACACAGTAAAACTCTGTGCAATGTATGATACACTTCTTGAGTGTGCTAAGATCGCAGAGGAGAGCGGTATTGCAATGAACCTTGAGCCACTGAACATCACAACTGATCATGTTGGCAACTTCCTTGCAACAACACAGATGGCTGCAGAGATCGTTGAGCTGATCGGATCCCCAATGCTGAAAGTTCTCTATGATGTATATCACATGCAGCTGGATGAGGGATGCATCTGCGATACAATCAAAGCATACGCAAAACAGATGGGACACATCCATGTTGCTGACTGCCCAGGACGTCATGAGCCGGGAACAGGCGAGATCAACTACGCAAAAGTATTTGCTTGCCTTGCAGAGAATGGTTACACAGGAAGGCTTGGATTCGAGCTCTTCCCAGAGACATCCACAGATGTTGCTGTAAAAGCAATCATGGGAATCAATACAGAGTTCTAATAAATCGGAAAATATTTGATTTGTGCATGAATTGTGTGAAATTCAGAGAATACTTTATTACAATAAAGGGTCTTTGGAGTAAATTGACAGTTTTATGTCAAAAGTGACATTTACATTTAATAAATCGCAATGTATACTATTTGTATCGGTCGACGGTATAAACCGGATGAATGACCGAAAAGAAATGGTATGGAGGATGAACATTATGTTAGACAAAAACAAAGTGTCTTTAGGAATGGCACCAATTGGCTGGAGAAACGATGATATGCCAGACCTTGGTAAAGAGAACACCTACAAACAGATCCTTTCTGAGATGGCCCTTGCTGGTTACACAGGATCAGAGGTTGGTGGAGCTTATCCTACAGATAAAGAAGTACTGAAATATGAGCTGGACCTCAGAGGAATGCGTATCGTTAACTCCTGGTTCTCCTCATTCCTTCTTACAAAACCATATGAGGAAGTTGAAGCAGAGTTTATCAAATCCTGCGAGTTCCTGAAATACTGTGGATCTAAAGTAATCGGTGTTTCCGAGCAGTCTTACTCTACTCAGGGTATCCTGACACAGCCTATCCTTGAGGATAAATATGTTATGAATGACGAGGAGTGGGATCGTTTCGTTACAGGTCTTAACAAACTTGGAAAAGTTGCTAAAGACATGGGCATGACACTGACATTCCATCATCATATGGGAACAGTTGTTCAGACAGAGGAAGAGATCGACCGTTTCATGGCATCTGTAGATCCTGAGCTGGTATTCCTTCTGTTCGATTCCGGTCACTGCACATTCGCAGAGCTGGATCCAGTAAAGATCCTTGGCAAATACATCGGCCGTACACGTCATATCCATCTGAAAGATATGAGAAAAGACCGCGTAGCAAAATCTCGTGAGGAGAGATGGTCCTTCCTTGATTCTGTACGTAACGGCTGCTTCACAGTTCCTGGAGACGGAGATGTTGACTTCGACGGAATCTTCAAAATCATCGAGGAGTCCGGATACGAAGGCTGCGTAGTAGTAGAGGCTGAGCAGGATCCTGCACTTGCAAATCCGCTTGAGTACGCTATGAAAGCAAGAAAATACATCGCTGAGCATACAGGATTATAATTAGAAGGAGATCTACTCCGGTATTCTGAACAAGGTGTGCAATACCATCTGTTCACTTTAAATCAGTTAGTTATTGTTAGTAACTATATATTAAGGAATCTTATTAAAAAAAGGAGATTTTACCATGGCAAAACTTAGAATTGGTCTGCTTGGTGCAGGACGTATCGGACAGCTTCACGGAACAAACATCCAGAACTTCGTTCCAACAGCAGAAGTAGTTATCGTTGCTGATCCATTCGCAAACGAGAAAACAGAAGAGTGGGCAGCAGGACTTGGTATCCCAGTTGTTACAAAAGATCCAGAGGCAGTATTCTCTAACCCAGATGTAGACGCTGTATTTATCTGCTCTTCAACAGATACACACGCTGAATTCATCATCAAAGCTGCTCAGGCTGGAAAACATATCTTCTGTGAGAAACCAATCCACACAGATATCAGCAAAATCAAAGAGGCTCTTGCAGCTGTAGAGGCAGCAAAAGTTAAACTTCAGGTTGGATTCGTTCGCCGTTTCGACAAAAACCACAAAGCAGTTCGTGACACAGTTGCTTCCGGCAAACTTGGTGCTCCATACGTAGTTAAAGTAACATCCCGTGACCCAGCTGGCCCTCCAATGTCTTACGTTGCAGTATCTGGTGGTATCTTCACAGATATGATGATCCATGACTTCGATATGGTTCGTTACCTGTCCGGATCTGATGTAACAGAGGTTTCTGCAGTTGGTGCTGTTCTGACTGACCCAGGATATGCTGAGTATGATGATGTTGATACAGCAATCGTTACACTGAAATTCGCTAACGGTGCTATCGGTGTTATCGACAACTGCCGTACAGCTCCATACGGATACGATCAGCGTGTAGAGGTTCATTGCGAGAAAGGTGCTGTTCAGGATAACAACGCTCTTGAGAACGTTGCATTCATCAGCACAGCTGCTGGCGTTGAGTCTGCTAAACCTACATACTTCTTCCTTGAGAGATACAACGATGCATTCGTAGCTGAGGAGATCGCTTTTGTTGACGCTATTGTTAACGATAAAGAGGTTCCTGTAAACGGTGATGACGGACTTCAGCCAGTACGTATCGCTATCGCAGCTAAAAAATCTCTTAAAGAGGGACGTCCAGTTAAACTTGAGGAGATCGAGGGCTAATTATTGCGCTTGAGTTCTGAATAGAGATCGGAAACATTTTTTGAGGATGCTTCCTGATTTAAACTGAACATAAGATTTCGGGACCATCGGTTGAAAGACCGGTGGTCCTTT
>JAKSRN010000017.1 GCA_024403585.1 Lachnospiraceae bacterium
AAGAAAGGATGTACGATGTTATTATATGTAATCCGTCATGGAGAAACATCCTGGAATAAGGAAAGAAAGATGCAGGGATTTCAGGGGTCCGATCTGAATGAGAACGGAGTCCGCCTTGCAGAGGTTACAGCAGAAGGATTGAAAGATGTGGAGTTTGATCTCTGTATTACCAGTCCTCTGATCCGTGCCAGACATACAGCAGAGATCATTATGAAGGATCGCAATAAGCCAATCATCGAAGAAGACCGACTCAAAGAGCTGAATTTCGGTGCCTGGGAAGGCCGTTCGGTTGCACCGGGAAAGATGGAAGTTCCTATGGACCAGTTCCGTCTCTTTCGCACCGATCCTTTCCGTTATCAGCCGCCTGAAGGGGGAGAGACCTTTCGGCAGTTGATCCGTCGAACCGGTTATTTTTTCGATGATCTGATCGTGACGCCGGAATATCAGGATAAAACGATCCTGATCTCAGCCCATGGCGGGGCAGTGCGCGCATTTTTAAACCGTCTCTATGCAGATCCGGAGGATTTCTGGCAGGGTGGCGTACCTATGAATTGCGCTTACAGTATTGTGGAAGTGAAGGATGGCCAGGCACGACTGGTCGCTTCTGACTGTGTATGTTATGGAGAGGAAGAATTTCCTGAATATTATAAGAACTGGGGAAAAGTATGAATACAAGTGATTTTTATTATGACCTGCCGCAGGAGCTGATCGCGCAGGATCCCTTAGAGGACCGCAGTTCCTCCAGACTGATGCACCTGAACAGAGAAACAGGTGAGGTGAGTCATGGTGTGTTTACTGACGTTCTTGATGAACTGAAGGCCGGCGATACCCTTGTCATCAACGATACAAAGGTTATTCCAGCCAGATTATATGGTAAGAAAGAAGATACAGGTGCATCTGTGGAAGTTCTTCTTCTGAAAAGAGGCGAGAACAATGTATGGGAGACCCTGGTACGTCCAGGTAAAAAATGCCGTCCCGGTGCACGACTGACATTCGGCGACGGTCTTCTGAAAGCAGAAGTACTGGAAGTGGTGGAGGACGGAAACCGTCTGATCCGTTTTGAATATGAAGGAATCTTCGAGGAGATCCTGGATCAGTTGGGTGAGATGCCGCTGCCACCTTATATTACCCATAAGCTGAAAGATAAGAATCGTTATCAGACTGTGTATGCAAGAGCAGAGGGGTCTGCGGCAGCACCAACAGCGGGTCTGCATTTTACAAAGGAGCTGCTGGAGCAGGTGAAGGCAAAGGGTGTGAATATTGCGCATGTAACCCTGCACGTGGGACTGGGTACCTTCCGTCCTGTAAAGGTGGAAGATGTGACACAGCATCATATGCATACAGAGTTATACATTGTGGATGAAGATCAGGCAGAACTGATCAATCAGACCAAGAAAAACGGCGGCCGCGTCATTGCAGTAGGAACCACCAGCTGCAGAACGCTGGAGTCTGCCACCGATGAGAACGGTGTGCTTCACGCCGGAAGCAAGTGGACAGATATCTTTATCTATCCGGGCTACAAATTCCGTATGATCGATGGCCTCATCACAAATTTCCATCTGCCGGAGTCGACACTGGTAATGCTGGTGTCAGCATTTGCAGGGAAAGAGAATGTGCTGGGGGCGTATGAGCAGGCGGTACAGGAGAGATATCGTTTTTTCAGTTTCGGAGATGCGATGATCATTCTGTGAGAATACAGTTACGATCAAATCTGCGCTGAACGAGACTTCAGAGGCTCAGATTGAGGCTCTGGCAGAGGAACTGGCAGCAGCATACAGATAATATGGGAGCCGATTGAAACTCGCAAAGCGTGTTTCGATCGTTCGCGAGCAGTCGCCAAATCCAGGCGAGCCTGTCCTTGGCTCGTTGCAATCGCGGAAATTCAAAGAGTACTCTTTCATTTTTGAGAGAGTACTCTTTTTTACTTTTCTGCAAATGCTTCCTTTTTTGTGCGGTTTTAATAAAAATATGACGCAAAAAGCCAATGGGAACTATACAAAAAATACAGAAAGAGTTTGTCTATTGTTTGACAACAAACAATGCGTAGGGTATTATATTTTTATAGGGCTTAATAGGTTGACTATGCCCTTTTGACAGTTAAGAAAAGACAAATCGGAGGATAATCACAGGATGGCAAGAAAAGTTGTTTTAGCAGGCGCATGCCGTACAGCTATCGGAAAGATGGGTGGAGCACTCAGCACAGTGCCTGCACCGGAACTTGGCGCAGTTGTTGTGAAAGAAGCACTGAAAAGAGCTGGTGTTCCGGCTGATCAGGTAGATATGGTATACCTTGGTTGTGTAATTCAGGCAGCACAGGGACAGAACGTAGCAAGACAGGCTTCAATCAAAGCTGGTCTTCCAATCGAGGTTCCTGCAGTTACAATCAACGTAGTATGTGGATCTGGACTGAACTGCGTAAATATGGCAGCAAACATGATCGCAGCAGGTGAGGCAGATATCGTTGTTGCAGGTGGTATGGAGAACATGTCGCTGGCACCATATGCAATGAAGCAGGCTCGTTACGGATACCGCATGGGCAATGCTCCGATGATCGATACAATGGTGAACGATGCTCTTTGGGATGCATTCAATGATTACCACATGGGAATCACTGCTGAGAACGTTGCTGAGCAGTGGGGACTGACAAGAGAGATGCTGGACGAGTTTGCAGCATCCAGCCAGCAGAAAGCATGTGCAGCAATTGAAGCAGGAAAATTCAAAGATGAGATCGTTCCTGTAGAAGTAAAACAGAAAAAAGCAACAATTGTTGTTGATACAGATGAGGGACCTCGTCCTGGAACAACAGCTGAGAGCATCTCCAAACTTCGCCCGGCTTTCAAGAAAGACGGTATTGTTACAGCAGCCAATGCATCCGGAATCAATGACGGTGCAGCAGCAGTTGTAGTGATGAGCGAAGAGAAAGCAAAAGAGCTTGGCGTTACTCCTATGGCAACATGGGTAGGCGGAGCACTTGGCGGTGTGGATCCATCCATCATGGGCGTTGGACCTGTAGCAGCTGTTAATAAAGTAATGAAACATATCGACATGACAGTGGCAGATATGGATCTGATCGAGGCGAATGAGGCATTTGCCGCACAGTCTCTGGCAGTAGCAAAAGATCTTGACTTTGATATGAGCAAGGTGAATGTAAACGGTGGAGCAATTGCTCTGGGACATCCTGTAGGAGCATCCGGATGCCGTATCCTTGTAACACTGCTGCATGAGATGCAGAAACGCGATGCTAAGAAGGGTCTTGCTACTCTTTGCATCGGTGGCGGAATGGGCTGCGCAACAGTAGTAGAGCGCGACTAAATCAGATGAAACCGGTCAGAAGGCCGTTTCATATATAGGAAAAACAACCAAGAAGGGAGTTACATCATGGAATTTATCAAATACGAAGTAGAAGGTTATGTAGGAATCATCACTATTTCCCGTCCAAAGGCACTGAACGCACTGACAAGCGTTGTTTTAAGAGAGCTGGATGAGACAATCGACGCTGTAGATCTGGACGCTATCCGCTGCCTGATCATCACAGGTGAGGGTGAGAAATCCTTCGTAGCTGGTGCTGATATCGGCGAGCAGTCTACTCTTACAAAAGAGCAGGGTGTTGCATGGGGTCTGAACGGAAACCGTATCTTCCGTAAGATCGAGACACTTCCAATCCCTGTAATCGCAGCTGTTAACGGATTCGCTCTTGGCGGCGGATGCGAGATCGCTATGTGCTGTGATATCCGTATGTGTTCTGAGAACGCTAAATTCGGTCAGCCAGAGGTTGGTCTTGGAATCACTCCAGGATTTGGTGGTACATTAAGACTTGCAAGACTTGTTAGCCCAGGAATGGCTAAAGAGATGATCTACGGCGCTGGCATCATCAAAGCTGACAGAGCATTACAGATCGGTCTTGTTAACAGCGTACATCCAATCGAGGAGCTTCTGCCAGCAGCTAAAAAACTTGCTGCTCAGATCTCTGCTAACGCTCCAATCGCAGTTCGCAACTCCAAGAAAGCAATCAACGAGGGTCTTGAGGTTGGAATGGATGAGGCTATCAAAATTGAGGCAGCTCTGTTTGGTGACTGCTTCGAGACAGCTGATCAGAAAGAGGGAATGGGAGCATTCCTTGAGAAGAGAAAAGAGAAAAACTTCATCAACAAATAAGATGAATAGAAAACAGAGCGGAATTGGTATATCCGCTGTTTGTGCATAGCTTGCACAAACCAAAGGCTATCTTCGAATCTGCGGCGTGACAGCAGTCACGCTGTAGTTTCGTCGGTTCAGATTATCCTGGCCAGATAGAAGAATGAGAGAAAATGAAAAGAATGAGTATATGAGGGAAATATTAGTGAAAGGAGGCTATACTCAGAATGATAGTTGGCGTTATTGGTGCCGGTACAATGGGATCCGGAATCGCTCAGGCATTTGCACAGGTAGATGGCTATGAAGTCAGATTATGTGATATTAATGAAACTTTCGCAGAGAATGGTAAGAATAAAATTGCCGCTCTCCTGAATTCCAGAGTGTTAAAAGGCAAGATGTCCGCTGAAGCAGCAGAGAATATGCTGTCTAAGATCAAAACAGGTACAAAAGAGATCTGCTCAGACTGTGACCTGATCGTAGAGGCAGCTGTTGAGAACATGGAGATCAAAAAACAGACTTTCCGTGAGCTGCAGGAGATCACAAAACCAGATTGTATCTTTACAACTAATACATCATCTCTTTCCATCACAGAGATTGGACAGGGACTGACACATCCGGTAGTAGGAATGCATTTCTTTAACCCGGCTCCTGTTATGAAGCTGGTAGAGGTTATTGCAGGACTGAACACACCTCAGGATGTAATCGACAAAGTTGAAAATATCGCAGAAGCCATCGGAAAAACTCCGGTACAGGTTGAAGAGATGGCAGGTTTCGTTGTTAACCGTATCCTTATTCCAATGATCAATGAAGCAATCGGCATCTATGCTGAAGGAATTGCTTCTAAAGAGCATATCGATACCGCAATGAAACTTGGTGCAAATCATCCAATGGGACCTCTGCAGGTCGGTGACCTTGTAGGCCTTGATGTTTGCCTTGCTATAATGGAAGTAATCTTCCTCGAAACCGGAGATTCCAAGTATCGTCCACATCCATTGCTCCGTAAGATGGTTCGTGGAGGAAAGCTTGGCCGCAAAACAGGAGTTGGCTTCTATAATTACACCAAGTAAAAAAACAATGGAGGAAAACACATGGATTTCACATTAGACAAGAAACATGAGATGGTGAGAACCCTGTTCAGAGATTTTGCTGAGAAAGAGGTAAAACCTCTGGCTCAGGAAGTTGATGAGACAGAGCAGTTCCCAATGGAAACTGTAGAGAAGATGGCAAAATACGGATTCATGGGAATCCCGATTCCAAAAGAGTACGGCGGACAGGGCTGTGACATCCTTACATACGCTATGTGCGTAGAGGAGCTCTCTAAAGTTTGTGGAACTACAGGCGTTATCGTTTCTGCACATACCTCTCTGTGTATGGATCCAATCCTTACTTACGGAACAGAAGAGCAGAAGATGAAATATCTGCCAGATCTTGCAGCTGGTAAAAAGATCGGTGCTTTCGGTCTTACAGAGCCAGGAGCAGGAACAGATGCTCAGGGACAGCAGACAAAAGCTGTTCTGGATGAGGCTACAAACGAGTGGGTTCTTAACGGATCAAAATGCTTCATCACTAACGGTAAATATGCAGACGTTTACATCGTAATCGCTGTAACAGGTACTGTTGAGAAACGTGGACGTATGCAGAAAGAGATCTCTGCATTTATCGTAGAGAAAGGCACACCTGGATTCACATTCGGAACAAAAGAGAAGAAGATGGGTATCCGTGGTTCTGCTACATATGAGCTGATCTTCACAGACTGCCGTATCCCTGCAGAGAACCTGCTTGGACAGAAGGGTAAAGGATTCAACATCGCTATGCATACTCTGGATGGCGGACGTATCGGAATCGCTTCTCAGGCTCTTGGTCTTGCAGAGGGTGCTCTTGAGAGAACAGTTGACTACGTAAAAGAGAGAAAACAGTTCGGACGTACAATCGCACAGTTCCAGAATACACAGTTCCAGCTGGCTGACATGGCAACAAAAGTACAGGCTGCTCAGCTTCTGGTTTACAAAGCTGCTATGGCTAAACAGACACAGAAATCCTACGGCGTAGAGGCAGCTCAGGCTAAACTGTATGCTGCAGAGACAGCTATGGAAGTTACTACAAAAGCTGTTCAGCTCCACGGTGGATATGGATACATCAGAGAGTACGACGTTGAGCGTATGATGCGTGATGCTAAGATTACAGAGATCTACGAGGGAACTTCTGAGGTTCAGCGTATGGTAATCTCTGCAAACTTATTGAAATAACAGGAGGTACAAACCGTGAAGATTGTTGTTTGTGTAAAACAGGTACCGGATACCAAGGGTGGCGTTCAGTTTAACCCAGATGGAACTCTGAACAGAGCGGCAATGCTTACAATCATGAACCCTGATGACAAAGCAGGTCTTGAGGCAGCTCTGAGATTAAAAGATGAATATGGCGCAGAGGTAACAGTTCTTACAATGGGTCTTCCAAAGGCTGCTGATGTTCTGCGTGAGGCTATGGCTATGGGTGCTGACAATGGTATCCTTGTAACAGACCGTGTACTTGGCGGTGCTGATACATGGGCTACTTCTCAGACAATTGCCGGAGCTCTGAGAAACATTGATTATGATCTGATCATCACAGGCCGTCAGGCTATCGATGGTGATACAGCACAGGTAGGACCACAGATTTCCGAGCATCTTGGAATCCCTGTAATTTCCTATGCTCAGGCTATCAAACTTGATGGTGACAGCGTTGTTGTTGAGCGTCAGTATGATGACAGATATCATGTAGTAAAAGCTAAGATGCCATGTCTGATCACTGCACTGGCAGAGTTAAATGAGCCTAGATACATGACACCAGGCGGAATCTTTGCAGCAGTTGATGCAGAGATCACAACTTGGGGAAGAGCTGATCTGAAAGATGTTGAGGATTCCAACCTTGGACTGAAAGGTTCTCCAACAAAGATCGCAAGAGCTTCTGATAAAGTTCGTAAAGGTGCTGGACAGAAAGTTACTCTTGACGCTGAAGAAGCTGCTCAGTATATCACAGATAAACTGCTCGAGAAACATATCATTTAATCTGAGAGGTGAACAGTATGAATTTAGAAGAATATAAAGGCGTATTTGTCTTCGCGCAGCAGGTAGACAACCAGAACAGCGGAATCGCTCTGGAACTTCTGGGTGAAGCAAAAAGACTGGCAGCTCCTCTTAACACAGAGGTAACTGCAGTTCTTATTGGATCTGATGTTAAAGGTCTTTGCGATGAGCTCGCAGCATACGGTGCTGACAGAGTTATCCTCGTTGATGATCCTGAGCTGAAAGAGTACAGAACTGAGCCATATACACATGCACTGGCATCTGTAATCAATGAGTTCAAACCTGACATCGTTCTTGTTGGTGCTACAGCTATCGGTCGTGATCTTGGACCAAAGGTATCCGCACGTGTTGCTACAGGTCTTACAGCTGACTGTACACTTCTTGAGATCGGTGATTTCCCAATCGTTGCTAAACCAGGCGTAGAGCAGAAACACAACCAGCTGCTTATGACTCGTCCTGCATTCGGCGGAAATACAATCGCTACAATCGCTTGCCCTAACACACGTCCTCAGATGGCAACAGTTCGTCCAGGCGTTATGCAGAAGATTGAGCCAATCGCTGATGCTAAAGCAGAGATCATCGAGTTCAACCCAGGATTTACTCCAGACAGCAAATATGTAGAGATCCTTGAGGTTGTTAAAGCAGTTAACGATACAGTAGATATCATGAACGCTAAGATCCTTGTATCCGGCGGACGTGGTGTTGGTTCTCCAGAGAACTTCAAGATCCTTGAGGAGCTTGCAGCAGCAATCGGCGGAGAGGTTTCCTGCTCTCGTGCTGTAGTTGATGCTGGATGGAAACCAAAAGATCTGCAGGTTGGACAGACTGGTAAGACTGTACGTCCTCAGGTTTACTTTGCAATCGGTATCTCCGGTGCTATTCAGCACGTAGCTGGTATGGAAGAGTCTGATCTGATCATCGCGATCAACAAAGATGAGTCCGCTCCAATCTTCGATGTAGCTGATTACGGTATCGTTGGTGACCTGAACAAAGTTGTTCCAAAACTGACAGAGCTGGTTAAAGCAAACAAAAAAGCTCTTTAATGCTTAGTTGAATTGAGGAAGCTGAATTGAAAGTAAAGCCCCTTCGGAGTTCTCCGAAGGGGCTTTTTCTGTGGCTCGCGCAAAAAAAGGAGCTTCGCAAAGCGAAGCCCCTTAAACTCATTCTGTGATTGTCTCAGATCAAAAATGCCTGATTCTTTTGAATAAGATTCTTTCGAATTAGTAGCACTCTCTGTAAACTCTCTTAGACAGCTCCTGTGTCCATGGCTGAATGTAAGAGTTTGTGATCAGACGCTGCTGGTTAGCCTCAACAGATGCTGCGAAGATATCAACGTCAGCCTCTGTGAATCCATACTCACGAAGTGGTTTCAGGTGAAGAACTTTCTCAAGAAGCTCATTCAGGTATGGGATAGCGTTCTCAACTTCACAACCAGTGATGCGAGCGATCATCTCTTTGAATCTCAGGATCTCTCCTGTTGGGTTCATCTCATCGTAGATCTCAAGGATCTTTCCGAACAGAGCGTAGTTGGACTCGCCGTGTGGTACGTGGTATGTTCCACCCAGAGGGAAGGACATTCCGTGTACAGTTGCACATCCAGCTTTCAGGAATGCGATTCCACCGAACATAGAAGCTGTAAGGAACTCATCCAGGTAATCAAGACGTGCCTCTGGTCCATTCTCACCGATACGACGGAATCCCTCAAGGATCAGCTCCATACCTTTGATAGAGAACAGCTCAGATGTGATTGTTTTACGGCTTGGAGAAAGGAAAGACTCGCAGCAGTGAATCAGAGCATCGATTGCAGAAGAAGCGAATGGTCTGTATGGCAGAGTTTTCAGCATATCTGGTACAAGACAAACTTTGTTAGGGATGATATCATCAGATACCAGACCAAGTTTTGTCTCTGTTCCTGTAAGTTTGCCATCTTTCTCATCTTTAACGATAGCTACAGAGATGTTTGTAACCTCAGAACCTGTTCCACATGTAGTAGGTACAGCGATAACCTCTTTCTCATGTACGATTGGCTCACGTTTGAAGTAGAGCTCATGAACAGATGTAGGACGTTTGCAGCCAAGAAGTTTGCAAAGATCCATGATAGCGCCACCACCGATAGCGATTACACGATCGTAAGAATCGTATGGAATTGCCTCATACATTGTCTCGATCATAGCCTCAGATGGCTCGCCTGCTCCGAATTTCTCCTGGAATACGAAGTTACATGGCAGGTTGTACTGCTCCATGAATGGTTTGTAGATAAACTCATTAGTCAGGACACAGTCACGCTCGTTCAGTTTGAACTCTTCTGCGAGCATTCCGAAATCAGCACATTTGTAAATTGTTGGAGCGATGATAATCTCTCTCTTGTCGGCCTGTAAAGCCTTGCTAAATGCATCCATAGCCATTTTTAAATATCTCCTTACATAAAAAAATAAACTACCGGGTTCATGTCGTCAGGATCATTGCCTGGCAGCAAGTAGCATTGAAGAAAATCTGAATATACAGATGAATCTCCTCGTACTTACCCTACAACTAACTATATAGTATTCGAAAAAATTTGTAAATAGCGATATGACAAACTTTTGTCAAAAGCTGAGTACAAATGTGTCGCATATGGACAAAATAGTAAAAAAATAGGGGAAATCAGCCGTTTTTCGGGACTGATTTCCCCATTGGATTTACTCTTTTAAAGAAGCAAGATGACCATAGAATTCCGGGTAGGAGATGTCTACACAATCCGCTCTTGTGATCTCAGTTTCGCCTTCCGCCACAAGAGAAGCAATGGCAAATGACATGGCAATTCTGTGATCCAGATGGCTGTCGATCACTGCACCCTGCAGTGGTTTGCCTCCGTCAATGATCATGCCGTCGTCAGTAGCGGTGATGGATACTCCCATACTGCTTAAGCTGCTTGTCATGATATCAAGACGGTTGGACTCTTTTACCTTCAGCTCCTGGGCATCACGGATCACGGTGGTTCCTTCTGCAGTTGCAGCAAGGACTGCCAGGATCGGGATCTCGTCAATGAGAGTTGGGATCATTGCACCTTCAACCACTGTGCCGTGCAGTGGACTGTAACGAACCAGAAGATCAGCCGTGGCTTCACCACCCTGGATGGACTGGTTAAGAAGGGTGATATCTGCACCCATATCGAATACAGCTTTCAGGAAGCCGTCTCTGGTTGGGTTGACGCCTACATTCTTCAGAAGAACTTCAGAACCGGGAACCATCAGTGCTGCGGCAATGAAGTAAGCTGCGGAAGAGATGTCGCCCGGAACCTGAATGGAAGAACCGATCAGATGTGGATCCGGCAGGACGGTTGCGGTTACTCCTTCGCTGGTAACAGTGGCACCAAAGTGGCTGAGCATCAGCTCGGTATGGTTTCTGGAGAGTGCCGGCTCAGTTACGCTGGTAGCTGCATCGGCATAAAGACCTGCAAGCAGCACACAGGATTTTACCTGGGCGGAAGCCACCGGTGACTGATAGTGGATACCGTGAAGGGTGGTACCTGTAATCTTCAGAGGTGCACAGCCGTTGCCTGCAAGACTTTCAATCTGACCACCCATCATGGAAAGGGGGGTGATGATTCGGCCCATAGGACGTTTCTGGATGGATGCATCTCCGGTAAGGGTAGTGCTGAAGGTCTGTCCGGAAAGAATACCGGAGATCAGACGAGTAGTAGTTCCACTGTTTCCGCAATCCAGGATCTCGGATGGTGCGGACAGTCCGTGGAGTCCCTTTCCGTGGACAAGAACATGATTGGCAGACTGCTCAATCTCGATCCCCATCTTGCGGAAGCAGGAGATGGTGGAGAGACAGTCAGCTCCCGGAAGGAAGTTGGTGATTTCAGTCAGCCCTTCAGAGATGGAACCGAACATAACCGCACGGTGGGAAATAGACTTGTCACCGGGAACGGTCAGTTCTCCCCGAAGGGGCGTAAGTGTTTTGGTTAAAATCATAGATAGTACTCTTTCTTTTATTTTGGTTCATAGATCACATAATTATTCTTAGTCAGAATCTCTTTGGCTGCATCCATATCCACCGTATTGTAGAACTCAATACGAAGAACACCCTGCTCATATTCACGGTTATGGATGATACCGATATCACGGATGCTGATTCCCTTAACCGCAAGCAGAACGGTAAGGGTAGCGATTCCACCGGACTCGTCACGCATATCTGTATAGAAGAAATTGCTGAGTGCATTGTGGGTTCTCAGATCCAGAAGAGAATCTCTGTAGTTCTTGGAAGAAGAGAACATGCTGATCAGTTCCTCGGACGCAGCTGCATCCACCAGACTTTTGGCGTACTGCAGCTTCTCAATGAAGGTGCCAAGCACAGAGGAGATCTGGATCGGGTTGGTCAGACAGATCTGCTGCCACATCTCCGGAGAGGAGGAAGCAATTCGTGTGATATCTTTAAAACCACCGGCAGCAACACGCTTCATATCCTGGTCCTCAGTGTCCAGTCCCTTAACGGTATTGACCAGACAGGAAGCCATGATATGTGGCAGGTGACTGATTCCGGCTACAATAAAGTCGTGTTTTTCAGGAGGCATGACAAGTGTCAGAGCCTTGGTTGCAGAAACCAGCTCCGTGAACTCATCAATGCGTTCCTTTGAGATGCCCGGTTCCGGAGTGATGAAGTAATAGGCATTCTCAAACATGTAGTCGGTGGAACTTTCAAGACCTGTTTTTTCAGATCCTGCCATTGGATGTCCGCCGATGAAATTGTCGGAGAGGCCCACTTCTCTGATCGCGGTATGCATCAGGCCTTTTACACTGCCGACATCTGTGATGATACAGTTCGGCTGGATGATTTCCTTCAGAAACGGAAGGTAAGTGATATTTGTCTGAACCGGTGCACAAAGGAAAATGTAATCGCATTCGGAAAATGCAGGATCATTCTTCTCGCAGATCTTATCAATCAGATTTTCTTCCATAGCCATCTGAGTGGTGGAAGCACTGCGGGAATAAGCCATGATCGTAAATTCCGGATACATCTTTCTGAGGGACCTTGCAACGGAACCGCCGATGAGACCCAGACCGATAAATCCTATAGTTAAATTTCTCATGGAGAAACGCTCCTTTCTATTCGGACTTAATTGTACTTTACGGATTTTTAAAAGTCAACTTTTAATGATTTAAAGCCCCAAAATGCCTCTTGGTACAGATATGTGATGACTTTGCTGACGAGTAGGCATTTTCAGGGAAAATTTTTAGAAAATTCATGCAAAATAACACAATATACTTGAAAAAACGGCGGCTTTTTAGTAATATAGTTGCAGATGGTCTGTTCGCACAAGCGTTTTTCAGAAGATTCTGACGGCACCCACATATTCACAGCCGAAGAATGAAAACACTGAACGGACCAAAGAATTAACGGAGGTATTTACTATGGAAATTTACGGAACCGATAGGATTAGAAACGTCGTTTTGCTTGGACACGGTGGTGCCGGAAAGACAACACTGGTTGAAGCAATGGCTTATCTTTCAGGAATTACAAATAGATTAGGTAAAGTAGCAGATGGAAATACAGTTTCTGACTTCGATAAAGAAGAGATCAAACGTCAGTTTTCTATTTCTACAACTCTGATCCCGATCGAGTGGGAGAAACACAAAATCAACATCCTGGATACACCTGGTTTCTTCGATTTCGTAGGTGAGGCTGAGGAAGCTGCTTCTGCAGCAGATGCAGCAGTTATCGTTGTTTCCGGTAAAGCAGGCGTTCAGGTTGGTACTGAGAAAGCATGGGCTCTTTGCGAGAGATACAATCTTCCTAGAATCTTCTTTATTACAGAGATGGATAATGATGATGTTTCCTATCGTAAAGTTCTTGAGCAGCTGCAGGAGAGATTCGGAAAACGTGTTGCTCCAATCCATATGCCACTTCGTGAGGATGGAAAATTCGTTGGATATATCAACATCGTTAAAAATAAAGGTAGAAGATACGTTAACAGAGCTGAGCGCGTAGAGTGCGATATTCCTGATTATGCACAGGAGTACCTGGATACATACAGAGACAGCCTGATGGAGTCTGTTGCTGAGACATCTGAGGAGTTCATGGACAGATACTTCAGCGGAGAAGAGTTCTCTGTAACAGAGATCACAGCTGCAATGGCATCCGAGATTTCTGAGTGTGGAATGTATCCTGTAAGTATGGGATCTCCTGTAAACTGCCAGGGTGCAAGAATCCTTCTGAACGATATCGTTCACTACTTCCCAAGCCCAGCACAGAGAAAACGTGCAGGTCTGGACAAAAACAGCAACTCTGTTGTTAACGCTGACTACGACTTCAAGAAATCCAAAACAGCAGTTGTATTCAAAACAATCGTTGATCCATTCCTTGGAAAATACTCTCTGTTTAAAGTATGCTCCGGCGTTATCAAGAACGATGATGTTCTCTACAATGTAAGCCAGGATGTAGATGAGAAACTGAACAAACTGTACGTTCTTCAGGGTGCTAAACCAATCGAGATCTCTGAGCTTCATGCAGGTGATATCGGTGCCATCGCTAAATCCAACAGCGTTAAAACCGGTGATTCTCTGGGAACAAAAGCTCATCCGGTTATTTACCAGCCAGTAGCTGTTTCCAAACCATATACATCCAAGAGATATAAACCGAAAAACAAAGGCGACGTAGATAAGATCTCCCAGGCATTCGCAAGAATGATGCAGGAAGACCTTTCCATGAAAGTTGTTAACGATGCTGAGAACAAACAGACTCTGATCTACGGTATCGGCGATCAGCACATCGATGTAATCGTAAGCAAACTTCTTGAGAGATACAAAGTTGACGTTGAGCTGTCTCAGCCTAAGGTTGCTTTCCGTGAGACAATCCGCAAGAACTCTGACGTTGATTCCAAATACAAAAAACAGTCTGGTGGACATGGACAGTATGGTCACGTTAAGATGCGCTTCGAGCCTTCAGGTGATATGGAGACTCCATACATCTTCGAAGAGTGCGTAGTAGGTGGAGCAGTTCCGAAGAACTACTTCCCGGCAGTAGAGAAAGGTCTTCAGGACTCTGTAGGAGCTGGACCTCTGGCTGCATATCCTGTAGTTGGTATCAAAGCTACACTGTACGATGGATCTTATCATCCGGTAGATTCTTCCGAGATGGCATTCAAGACAGCTACAACACAGGCATTCAAGAAAGGTATCATGGAGGCATCTCCGGTACTGCTTGAGCCAATCGTTTCCCTGAAAGTTAACGTTCCTGATAAATACACAGGTGATGTTATGGGTGATCTGAACAAAAGACGTGGTCGTGTTCTTGGAATGACTCCTGTTGCAGGCGGAAACACTCTGATCGAAGCTGATATCCCTGAGCTTGAGATCTACGGATATTCTACCAACCTTCGTTCTATGACAGGTGGTAGCGGAACATTCGAGTATGAGTTTGTAAGATATGAGCAGGCTCCATCAGATGTTCAGGCTAAAGAGATCGAGGCACGTGCTTCTAAACTCGCTAAAGATGAGGATTGATCCGAATAGATTAATATAGGTTAAACGGCATTAGAGGGTCGGGACTTGTGGAGAGTCCCGACTCTCGTTTTTTGTGCAGTGATGTATGTACTATGCCTGGCATTATTTGTTATGCAAGAGGTATGGCGTTATCTTGCAAAAGGGTGTATACTCAAGGGTAATGAATAAAGCGAGGTATCTACCATGCAACAATCGGGAAGTTTATTTTCAAGAATTAACAGTCAGTACAGCTCCATGAGTAAGGGTCAGAAAAGACTGGCTGATTTTATTATGGATCACTATGATCAGGCTGTTTTTATGACTGCAGCAAAACTGGGAAAACAGGTAAATGTCAGCGAATCCACTACGGTTCGTTTTGCTGTTCTTCTTGGCTATGATGGATTTCCGCAGTTCCACAATGCACTGCAGGAACATGTAATGACAAAACTGAACTCTGTTCAGCGTATGGAAGTAAGTTACGGAAGGATTGAGCCGACCAAGATCCTGGATACAGTTCTTCAGTCTGATATTGAGAAAATCAAGATGACTCTGGAGCAGACAGACAGGGATGAATTCTCCAAGGCGGTGGATATGATCCTGAATGCCGAGAATATCTATATCGTTGGTATCAGAAGCTGTGCCCCACTGGCAGGTTTTCTCAGTTATTATATGAATCAGATCGTTCCGAATGTACGGCTGGTCGGCGCCAGCAGTTATGGAGAACTTTTTGAGCAGATCATCCGAATCAGTGAGAAGGATGTGATCATCGGAATCAGTTTCCCTCGTTATTCCATGCGTACATTGAAGGCGATGGAATTCGCTCATAATCAGAAGGCTAATGTGATCACGATCACAGACAGTGTTCATTCACCAATGAATATGTACTCTTCCTGCAACCTGATCGCAAGAAGTGACATGGCTTCCATTGTTGACTCACTGGTTGCACCTCTGAGCCTGATCAATGCATTGCTGGTGGCTCTCTGCATGAAACGACAGAAAGAAGTCCTTCATACACTGGAGACCATGGAGAA
>JAKSRN010000170.1 GCA_024403585.1 Lachnospiraceae bacterium
CCGAAACAGGGGGAAGACCGGATAAGGAAAAAACAGACACGGAAAAAACAGACACGGAGAAAACAGACAAAGAGGAGAACCGGGGTGAAGATTCGCCTGTCATAGAGGAGCCTGACCGAAAAGCACCGGAAGTAAGCATGGATCTGTTCTTTTTTACAGATGCTTATGGCAGACAGATCACAACCGTAAATACAATAAAGCTGCATGTATGCGAAGAGCATTTTGATCCTGAATGGATGCCGGAAGTGAAGACGGCAGTGAAAGACGGATGGACTTTCAGCGGCTGGGGAGAAAAAGCAGATGGAGCAGATGGTGTGATCACATTGAAAAAGGATGGAGAATACGAGGTGTCCTTTCAATGCAGAGATCAGGCAGGAAATCCTTCAGAGAGAATAAGCTCAGGCAGATTTCTTCTGGATAAAACGAGTCCTGCGATTACAATCGAAGGTGTTCAAAACCGAGGGGCTTATGCAAGTCCTGTGACTCCTTTAGTCTATATTGAGGACCCTTCTTTCGATCTTTCGCAGATCACCTGTACCCTGAGAGGAGCAAAAACAGGAGAACTGGATGTAGGGCAGCTCGCTGAGATGGTAAGGACCGATCAAGGGGTGGCCATATCATGGGACAGATTTGCGGGTGCTGCAGATGATGTATATACATTATCTGTGCAGGCCCAGGACCAGGCAGGCAACACAGCTGAAGAAGAGATCGTATTTGCCATGGATCAGAATGGATCTTCCTATATAATCAGTGATGCAACCAAGAAACTGATGGAAGATTACTATACAGCGGAACCAATTGAACTGGTGCTGTCTGAGATCAATACCAGCGCGGTTGTATATGAGATATCTCTTTCCAAAGATGGACAGCCGGTCCTTTTAGAGGAAGGAAAGGACTACAGTGTGGAGGTCAGAGGCGGTGACGGTGACTGGCTGATCTATGTCTATCGGATCTTTGCCTCCAATTTTGAAAAAGAGGGTGTGTATCATGTGGATCTCACCTCCTGGGATCAGGCTGACAATGTGAATAACAGTCAGATGCGTGGTGCCCGTATTGATTTTGCCGTGGATCATACTCCGCCTGTTCTTCTGGTGGAAAATCTGGAGGACGGTGCATGGTATAAGGAAAAAGAGCATCCATTTCTGATCCGTACCACGGATAAAACAAAGCTTGCCTGTTTACGGGTATTGGTGGACGGACATATCGTTCTGGATAAAAAGGATTTCGCCAATAAAGAAAGCTTTACTCTGAAGGAATCGAACAAAGAACAGGTGGTTCAGGTTCTGGCAGTAGACAAGGCGGGTAATCAGGTTGCTTCAGAAGAATATAAAGTGCTGGTTCAGCATAATGAGAAGCTTGTTCCGAAAGAAATCCGAGAGAAAAATGTGAAGGAAAAGAAGGAAAGCGGGTCCTCGTTCGGAAGGGAGCAGCCAGAGCAGGAGAATCTCCTGCAGAAGAAAGGGAGAACTATTACTTTTACAGTTGTAGTGCTTCTTATTGTAGCGGGCGGTATTGCTGCTTCTGTATGGATCCTTTACAGAAGAAAAAACCGAAAGAAGTAAAAAACACTGCCATTATCGGACAGAATCCTATATACTGAACAGGAAAATATCTCCTGACAGAGAAAACAGGAGAAAATTCCCGGAGTTGACAGTATGACAGACTATACAGAAAAAGAATTTCATTATTATATGTTCCACAAGCCCTTTGGATGTGTAAGTGCGAGGAGAGATGCACTGTACCCTACGGTCATGGATTATTTTGAGGAATTAAATAATCCTGATCTTTCCCCTGTAGGAAGGCTGGATCGGGAAACCGAAGGTCTCCTGCTTATTACAGATGACGGAAAGTGGAATCAGCGAATGTGCAATCCTGTATATAAAAAGAAGAAACACTATTCCTTTCTTGTGTTGGGCGATCTGACAGAGGAAAAGAGATGCCAGCTGGAGCAGGGGGTGAAACTGATCGGAAGTGAAAAACCTACGGCTCCTGCCGAGGTAAGGATCGGTGAGCATCTGACCCTTCAGGAGGTACAGGAGGAAATCCACCCGGAAGTCTGGCAGAAGGTATGTAAAAACCGACCGGAGATGCCAGTGACAAGAGGGGAGATCATCATAACGGAAGGCAGGAAAAATCAGATCCGAAGGATGATGAAACAGGTCAATTGCTGTGTTGTGATCCTGAAAAGACATTCTATGGACGGGATCGAGCTGGATCCGAATCTGGCTCCGGGACAATGGAAGGAGCTTCCGCCACCGGAAAAGGAATTCTGACAGATGCAGATGACAGAAGAAAAATAAAAAATGCAGGAGTAAAGAAGAAAAAACAGGAGTGCTGATCAAAAGATTGGCACTCCTGTATACTTTTTCTATAAAATTTTTGTGAGATCCATTGGACAGTGAATGATGGCATCCGGGTTTTCCACTTCACCAAAACCATACGCAGCATGAACGAACGGTACACCAGCCTCTCTGGATGCGATACAATCGCTTGTAATATCTCCTACATAGATTGCAGAAGAGAGATTGTGTTTTTCAATCATATAGCGGATATTGGCAGCCTTGGCGTTGCCGGTATCTCCGGGACAGACGTGATCTGTGAAATATTTTTCAAGCCCGGTGTTTCTTAAGAAGCATTCAATATAGCCTGCCTGACAGTTGCTGACAATAAAAAGCTTGTATTTTTCAGACAGGATACGCAGGCTTTCCGCTACTCCCTCATAAGGACTAGGGGGATTGGCATCAATGGCTTCTTCTTCAGCAGGATAGCAGGCTTCCAGGATCTCCGGCTGCTCCTCGTCAGGAACAAGGCCATCAAGAAGGCAGTGTCCTATGTCTTCCATGGTTTTTCCGAAGAGTCCACGCAGGTCCTTTTCTGTAACAGTAACGGAGGAAGATTTTGGGAAGCTGTGAAATACTTTATTCCAACCCACTGCAACAACTGCAACCGAATCCCAAAGGGTACCGTCCAGATCATAGATGATGCTGTCAATGTTTGCAGGCAGTGTCGTACTATTCGTGTTATTCATACAAGTGTCCTTTCATAATTCAGTGAACTGATCGGTAAGTGAATTACCGAAGATTCCCGCACATTATTCTAAACAGTATAATATGTACAGGATACAGAAAAATACAGATGGGCGCAAGGGCTTTTCGTCAGTATAAAAGTTTCACTGGAAATTTTTAAATAGTTGTGGCATGATAAAGGCAGTATGTATTTTTGGAAATGGGGATGCTTATGTTACAGAAAGCTGCAGAGAGGCTGTTGGAATGGTATCAGCTGAATAAAAGAGAACTCCCCTGGAGAGAGGGCAGAAATCCTTATTATATATGGGTTTCTGAGATCATGCTGCAGCAGACAAGAGTAGAAGCTGTGAAACCGTATTTTCAGAGATTTCTTTCGGAGCTTCCTACAGTCAGAGATCTGGCTGCATGTCCGGCAGAGAGACTGTTAAAACTCTGGGAAGGCCTTGGTTATTACAACCGCGTCCGCAATATGCAGAAAAGTGCACAGATTGTAGTGGAAAAGTATGGCGGAGAGATGCCTGCTGATTATGAGGCACTGCTGGCTCTTCCGGGAATCGGCTCCTATACAGCAGGAGCGATTGCTTCCATTGCTTTTGGACTTCCTGTTCCGGCAGTGGATGGGAATGTTCTTCGGATTCTGGCACGGCTGGAGGCGGATTCTTCCGATATAGCAAAACAGTCTGTAAAGAAGATGCGAGAGCAGCAGCTGCTGGAGCTGGTGACAGACTCAGCGTGTATTCCAAAGCTCCGTGAGAATCCGGGAGAGCTGAACCAGGCCTGGATGGATCTGGGTGCAGGAATCTGCCTGCCGGGAGGAGAACCGTCCTGTGACAGCTGTCCCTTGAAGGATTTCTGTAAAGCCCATGAAAAAGGGGAAGAGACAGCCTATCCTGTCAAATCCAAAAAACTGAAAAAAAGATTAGAGGATCGAACGATCCTTCTGATTCAGGATGGAGAACGCCTGGTTCTCCATAAAAGGCCGGGGAAGGGCCTGCTCGCAGGCTTATACGAATTTCCGAACCTGGAAGGCCATCTGACAGAAGAGGAGGTTCTGAACTGGGTGGAAGAAAAAGCCCTCTTCCCGATACAGATCAGAAGCCTGGATCCTGCAAAACATATATTTTCCCATGTGGAATGGCACATGATCGGTTATCTGATCCGTGTGGCTTCCTTCGAGGGGAATCTTAAAGATAATTACCTGCTGGCTGAGGTGAAAACTGTGGAGGAGGAATATGCTATTCCGTCTGCGTTCAGTGCCTATGCCCGATGCCTGCAGATGCATCTGGGTCCGATGCGGCCTGAAAAGGAGAATTTATGAAACTATTGACAGTGGCGATCCCCTGTTATAATTCCGCTTCCTATATGGGTAAATGCATTGACTCTCTGCTTATTGGAGGAGAGGAAGTGGAGATCCTGATCATCGATGACGGTTCTGTGAAAGATAATACAGCAGAAATCGCCGATGAGTATCAGGAGAAATATCCAACCATCATCAAAGCAATCCATCAGCCAAATAAAGGTCATGGAGGTGCTGTGAACACAGGAATTGCACATGCTACCGGCTTGTTTTACAAGGTAGTCGACAGCGATGACTGGGTAGATGAGGAAGCCTATAAAAAAGTATTGGATACACTGAGAACTTTTTCGGAAACCGAAGAGATTCCGGATCTGCTCCTCAGTAATTATGTATATGAAAAAGAAGGCGCA
>JAKSRN010000171.1 GCA_024403585.1 Lachnospiraceae bacterium
TCAGCCTGCTCTTCAGTAACCTGGATCAGCGGCTTCTTAGGAGCACGTCCATAGCGTACAGTCAGCTGATGGATACGCTCGATCAGTTCCTCATTGAACTGTCCCGGGAGCATTCTCCACTTCCAGTTCTCCCCCATTGTGGATGGGAAGTTCAGACGTGCCTCAGATCCCAGTCCAAGATAATCCTGCATAGGAATGATCGCAAGATTTGCGATACTGGACACTGCCATACGGATGAAGTCCCAATGGATCTCTTCCGGAGCAGTACGGTAGTTGTCCATATATGTTTTAGAAAACTCACGCTCTGCAGGGCTCATCTCTTTATACCAGCCCTTTGTGGTGTTGTTGTCGTGAGTTCCTGTATATACAACACAGTTTGGCTCATAGTTATGCGGCAGATACATATTCTCCTCATCATCGCCAAATGCAAACTGCAGAACCTTCATTCCAGGGAATCCGCTCTCTTTCACCAGCTCGATCACGCTGTCGGTAAGAGTTCCCAGATCCTCTGCGATCACATCCAGTTTGCCCAGAGATTTTTCAATTGCATTGAAGAGATCCATTCCCGGTCCCTTCTCCCATTCTCCGTTACGGGCAGTTGTATCCCCGTATGGAATGGAATAATATTCATCAAAACCGCGGAAATGATCCACACGGATCACATCGTACAGTTTCTGACATTGTCTTACACGCTCGATCCACCATGCATAACCTGTCTCTTTATGATAGTCCCAGCGATAGAGTGGATTTCCCCACAGCTGGCCATCCTCAGCAAATGCATCCGGCGGGCAGCCTGCAACAGCTGTCGGTGTACAATCCTCATCAAACTGGAAGAGTTCCGGATTGCTCCATGCATCAGAGTTATCGAATGCGACATAAATCGGGATATCGCCGATGATACGGATACCGTTACTGTTTGCATATGCTTTCAGTGCAGTCCACTGCTGCATAAATTTATACTGCAGGAAGGAGAAGAAACTGATCTCCTCAGCCAGTTCTTCCTTCACAGCCTTCATAGCCTCAGGCTGACGTGTTTTATACTCTTCCGGCCAGTTTACCCAGCACTCGCCGCCCAGTTTATTCTTTAAGGCCATGAACAGACAATAGTCCTCCAGCCAGAACTCATTCTCACCAACAAATTTGCTGTATGGTTTACCAGGCTGGAATCTGGAAAATGCCTTACGCAGTACTGCATAACGTGTGTTATACAGCATACCGTAATCAACATATCCAGGATTAGCTCCGCAGTCAGCCTCCTGACACTCTTCCTGAGTCAGCAGTCCTTCCTCCATCAGAGTATCCAGTGAAATATAATATGGATTTCCTGCAAATGTGGAAAATGCCTGATACGGAGAATCACCGTATCCGGTCGGACCTAAAGGAAGAACCTGCCAGTTGCTCTGGCCTGCTCGTTTTAACTGATCTACAAAGTGATAAGCTTCTCTTGAAAATCCTCCGATTCCGTAGCGGGACGGAATAGAAGAGATTGGAAGCAAAATTCCGCATGATCTCATGGTATTACACTCCTCTTATTTTATTACACACTGTTCCATTTTAAGAACATATATGCAAGACTGTCAAGCTGAAATTATGCTATAAAGTACTGTAACAAAAAAAGACACGGCTGTAACCATGTCTTTTTTCACTAATTCTGTGTTGGATCAGTGTCTGATTTCAATCTGCCTGCCAGCATCTTTTCCAGATACTTTTCAAGATCAGAGAACACCAGCTCTCTTTCCTCCTCATTGAGTACCTCATGTCTGAGTCCCGGATACAGTTTGCCCTTTACATTCCTGTATCCCAGGCTTCGCATGGAACGAAGTGCCTGATGAAAAGGTGCCGCACCACCGATATAAGGATCATCGCCTCCCCCCACAAAAAGAATGGGGAGATCCGGTTTCTTTGTCTTCCAGCCATTTTTCTTAAATGCTGCTCTGATCAGCTGCAGGTAAATCTCATACCCGTCCACTGAGAGATCAAAACCACACAGGGGATCCTCATTGTATTCATCCACTACAGCCTGATTTCTGCAAAGCCAGCTGTATTCTGTGCTTTCACCAGGAAAACGCTGGTCATAAGGAGCTTTGCTGATCTGTTTCAGCAGTCTGCTTCTGCGTTTTTTCTTCTTATTGCCCTTCCGGAGTCTTGCAAGAAAAATGCCTGAAGCTGCCAGTGGATTCTGGCTTGGTGAGCCGGAAAGGATGACGCAGTCTACATCATCTTCCCACTTTTTTACACAGCTGCGGACTGCCAGAGATCCCATACCATGACCCATCTGGATCAGCGGAAGATCCGGCCATCTCTTTTTTGCAATACAGGTGATCTGGTGAACATCTGACAGAAAACCATCCACACCTGTACCGTACATATAACCAAGATCATTCACATTCTTAACACTGTTGCCGTGGCCGCGATGATCATGAATGATACAGGCATAGCCCGCTCCGGCCATATATCGGATAAACGGTATATACCGTTCCTTGTGTTCGCTCTTTCCATGGACGATCTGGATGATTCCTTTCATTGGAGTATCCGGATCCGGTTCTGCAGCCAGCACTTCCAGAAGAAGTTCATCTGCATCAGACATTGTATAAAAAGTTTCAGTATTCATACACTACCTTTGTATCTCGACCTTGCCGGTCGAGTATCCGTCCTTAGCTATTGTGTTTGTTAAAATGAACGATACAGATCAGGCCTAAAACCGCAATACAGATGGTTACAATCGGTATTACTCTGCTTGTACTTCCAAACAGGGCAAGAACCACCTCTGCTACAGCCAGAACAGCACAGTACGCACCCAGTGCACGCTGATAACGGCTTTCCTGCTCCTTGCTTCTTTTCTTCTCAACTTTCATAGATGGTCGTTCAGCAGATCCAAAATATTTCATCAGCACGTCGCCGTGTCCGCTCAGCAGAAAAACCGCACATACAGTACAGATTGCTGCCATGATCCATTCAAAAGTGCCACCAAACATAATATTTATTCCTTTCTTACCCAACCGTTTTCCACCCGGTCGGACATTGCAGTGCTGCAACACTGCTGATTCTATATTATAGCAGATTTGCGCAGTTTTGTCCATTCCGCTGAGACAGAGCTCTCCTCATGATCAGTGCATCCTCCACAGGAGCCTCGTAGTAATTCTTCCTGATTCCTATCTGCTCAAATCCCTCATCTGAATAGAGACAGATTGCCGGAGCATTGCTCTTTCTCACTTCCAGAAACAGGGTATGGACACCTCGCTCCCGGGTGCTCTTCAGCATGGCTTCCACAAGGGCACGCCCGATTCCTCTTCCTCTGGATGCCTCCTTTACGGAAACATTGGTAATATCTCCTTCCGGAGCCACCAGGATCACACCGATATAGCCCAGGATTTCTCCGTCTTCCTCAGCTGCCAGAAACAGACCTTCTTCCCTCTCCAGATAGGTAGCAAAATCCTGTCTGCTCCAGGGAGTGCTGAAATTAGCCGCTTCTATCGGTACCACCTGGTCAAGATCCCCAATCTGCATCTCGCGGATCATCATGCCTGTTTTGCCTCCTTCTCTGCCTGTTCCCTTTCTGCTCTCTCACGCTCTGCCTGAGATACGCGAAGGTAATCCGGTTCGAACTCCATTGCAGAAACCTGCTCCCCTCTTTCATAAAGCACTGCAGCAAGGGCAGCAAGGGAACCCGCTCTCTGACGGTTCATATGTGCCGGAGCATAGGAATAAGGAACAGTTAACAGTTCACCCAGCATCTTCTCATATACAGGAACACCATCACCAAGAAGGCTAACCGGGCCGTCCAGCTGATTCAGTTTTTCTGCCAGCTCCGTAACTGCCATCGGCACCTGCTCCATGACAGTGGTCATCTCTTTCCCTTCAAATGTATAGAGTCCCGTATAAACCTGGGAACGTCTTGCATCCATGATCGGGCAGATATAGCCAGGCGCATAGGTAAGATTGTAAGCCAGTGTATCTACTGTAGCCACCGGAATGATTGGTTTCTTTAATGCCAGGCCTAATCCCTTTGCTGTAGCAGAACCGATACGAAGTCCCGTAAAAGAACCCGGTCCCTTTGTCACTGCAATGGCATCAAGGGAATTCAGATCCAGATCGATCATCTTCGCCACGTCATCCAGCATTGGAAGCAGTGTCTGTGAATGTGTTTTCTTATAATTCATCGTGTATTCAGCAAGAAGGATCTCATCCTCCCATACTGCAATAGATGCTACCAGTCCTGAGCTGTCGATCGCCAGTATTTTCATTGTCCATCCATCCCTTCTATTGTGATCATCCTGTAGTCAAAGCCCTTCTCCGGGTCTTTCTCGATCGTAACACTGATCCGGTTCTCCGGGATCAGCTCTTCGATCAGCTCCGCCCACTCGATCAGGGTAATCCCTTCACCAAAGAAATAGTCGTCGTATCCGATCTCCTCCATCTCTTCCGGATCCCCGATGCGATATACATCAAAATGGTAAAGCGGCAACCGGCCGCACTCATATTCCTGAACGATCGTAAATGTCGGACTGTTGACCGGCTCATCAATGCCAAGTCCCACAGCCATTCCCTGCGTAAATACGGTTTTTCCTACACCCAGATCCCCGTTCAGTGTATAGATCTGGCCGGGTACAGCCTTCTCTCCTAAGCCTTTGGCCAGAAGAAATGTCTCCTCCGGGGAATTCGTTTCAAATCGCTGCATAAGTATCTTTCCTTTATATAAATGTGTATATTTCCCATTGTTCATTGAGGT
>JAKSRN010000172.1 GCA_024403585.1 Lachnospiraceae bacterium
CTTATTTTTCGTATTTTTTCTTCAGAACGAAAAGTTTCGCAGTGCAGTGTGTAATAAGATATACATACATGACAGTCATGATGATCCAGAAAGTCTTAAAGGCCATTCCTGTTACAGAGTCCATTGCTCTGAAAAGACTCGGCAGACAGCAGCAGAGGAAAATTACCAGTATCGGCGTCATTCTTCTTTTGATTATATTCTCCAGCATGGAGATCCTGGATTCACAATCGGAGAAGATTTCGGAGTCTTCATCAGATTCCATCTGTGATGCCGGTTTGCGGAAGTAGATCCAGCCAAAGCATTTTCCGGCGTATTCCCAACCGTAATCAGCAAACAGAGTAGTATATTCGGAATCCGGATATGCATTCTTGAAGTCCAATCTGTAAACCACATCCTCCGGCTCACACTCTTCAAAATAATAGAAACAAGGTGGAACCATGTTCACAAGCTTCAAACCATGCTGGTGCTGCTCACGAAGCCAAATCTCTTCTTCTTCAAAATCTGCAATTGTAAAAAAACGAATAAACATCTTACTCATTGACCCATTCCCCCTTGCTGTTTCTGTAGAGTCTTTCAATTCTCTGGATCTCCGTATCCAATACTTCTCTTCCTAATTCAGTTACACAATAGAGTTTTCTCTTGTCCTCTTCTCTGACAAAGCAGATCAGACCGTCATTTTCCATCTTGGAAAGGCTACCGTACATGGTTCCCGGACTGATCGTAATAGCATTCCCTGTCATCTGCTTAACCTGCTGGCTGATGCCGTATCCATGTTGCGGCTCCTGCAGACAGTAGAGAATGTAGAAACCACTCTCTGTCATGGGACAGTATACTTTTTTTATTCTAGCGTCCATCTTTTTTCTCCTGAATGATTATCCTCTTCTGTATTGCAGTACAATGCATTGCAGCTCAATGCATTGTACCTCCATGCATTGTATTTCGATATATCGCGCTTCGATATAGTTATTATATCGAGGTGCGATATAGATGTCAACAACATTTTTTATTTTTTCAAAATAATCTCTTACACAGAAACAGACTTTGTTTGAACACGTAGTGGAATTCTAATTCTTATTCTCAGCCCTCTCCGCCAGTTCCAGAAGACTTCTCTCTGACTCAAACTCTGCCTTATAAGGATAACTCTTCTCCATCTTCATGAACGTATCCTTTATTTTCTCTGCTTTCTGCATATTTCCTTCCACCAGAAGTGCATAAGCATATTCCGTACGCTGGATACAGGGCAGACCTTTCATGCTCTTCATGATCTTCTGCTGCTCTTTATCCATCATCGCACGAACCTCTTCTTTGTCATGATCCAGAAGAATCCTGCAATAGATACAGTCACTTTTTAGCAGTGCTCTGTGCAGACCCATGATCGCAGTGTCTTTGCCCAACAGTGCTTCCATTCGATCCAGTGCTCCTGCAAAATCCTGCTGCTCCATAAAACGGTTGCATCTGATCACCGCCTGAGAAGCTGTCATTGCATCCTTCAGAGCTTCATCGGAAGGCATGTCAAACCAGGCATCCGGCATGTCACTCAAGGCTACTCCCCTCGCTTGCTCTGCATTAACACGAAGCTGTGTCCAGAATCCTTTCATGGCAATAGGATCCTTAGCCAGGTATCTCACATTGTAGCCATCGTTATTCACCATTCCATTGGAAAAAGGAAGTCCGTTTGCCAGAGCATATCCGATACCGAGGATCATAACCATCAACCAAAGACCTGATGTGATACTGTTTTTGTCCACCAGTATATAGCAGATGAGGCCAATGACAGATGTAAAAATATTCGCCAGAACACCACCTAAGTTATAAAATTTTACTGGTATCGCTCCGTCTTTCAACTCCGGAGGATCCAAAAGACACTGTCCAGCCGTTCCTGCCAGACTGAATCTTTTCAACTTCAATTTGCCTTGCTCTTCCGCGATCAGCCAGCTGAATACTCGGAATGAAACAAAACGGTACCCGGACAGCAGTCCTGCAACCAGATGTCCTCCTTCATGAATAACAATTTCAAAGATTGTGACCACATAAAAGAGCAGCAGACCCAGAATCAGGCCACCCACCGGTTCCCATACATGGATTCTATCCATCATATTTCCCAATACAATTCCGCAGGCAACTCCGCAGAGCAGATACAGAATTATAATGGGATTCAAAAACTGTTTTACCTTTTTCATCAACCAATCCCCCAACAGTAAAGCGGACATTCGCATTCCGCTCTACTTCATGCTCATGAACACACAAATCCTCTATCGAATCAGATACTCCGCACCTCATCTTCCGTAATCTCACAGCAGATCATAATGATCTCTACCCCTGCTGCCTTTGCCTCTTCCATAGCAACACAAAAAGCAGGATGCGTGACCATATTGGGGCGTACCTCTTTGATCCCATTCATCTGGATCACGAATGCTGCCGCCGCATGATACCCATCCGCTACCGCCTTTGTCAGTTCCTTCAGATGCTTGACCCCTCTTTCAGTGGGAGCATCCGGAAAATATCCGATCCCATCAATTTCCAGCGTACAGCCCTTCACTTCCATAAGGTACTTCTCCCCATCCTTCTCCATATAGAAGTCGATACGGGAATCTCCATACTTATACTCTGGTTTTACGAAAGTGAAGCCTTTACTCTTCAGCCATTCTGCTGCAACTTTATTTGGAGTCTGGGAATCAATGTTCACCTAGCCCAGGTTCTCTTTCCAAACGGATACAAGATCATATCTCGTTTTTCTGTTTGGGTTATCAGACTCTTCCAGCAGCACAGCAGCTCCCGGAAGAAGCAGTTCCTTGCAGCGGCCTGTATTTTTCACATGGACAGTTTCCGGTACCTCTTCACCAGCACCATCAATGGTCACGTGCGCCACAAACCGATTAGGGCGATCCACAAACCTCCCCCTTACGATTCTATTATATTTCATAGCTGACACACATCGATCCATTCCAGACAGCCAGAGATTTTCTCCAGTTCATCCAGGGTCAGTTCCACCGCACTGTTGGCAGAGCCACAGGCAGGATACACTTTCTCGAAACGTTTCAGAGAAACATCCAGATATACCTGTACACCTTCTTTGATTCCAAATGGACAGACACCGCCAACGTCGTGACCCACCAGAGTGTTTACCTCTTCACGAGTCAGCATCTTCGCTTTCTTATGGAAAAATCCTTTATACTTACTGTTCATGATTTTTGCATCACCGGCGCAGATGATCATGACCGGCTGCTCTCCAACCATGAAGGTAAGGGATTTTGCAATCCTTGCCGGCTCTGTTCCGACTGCCAGTGCAGCCAGTTCCACAGTTGCACTGGATACATCGAATACCATAACCCGGTCTCCGTATCCTTTTTCTTCCAGATAGGCTTTTGCCTCTTCAAGAGCCATCTTTCCTTCCTCCTCAATCTTTTTTGTAAAGAGAAGCGACTCACTCACGAGTAAAGCGGACATTCGCATTCCGCTCTGCTTCATGCTCATGAGAATGCGCCGCCCAATTTTTCAAAAGACAAATTCCTGTCTTGCAAAATCAAACACATACTCCACCCAGGACGGACGATAAGGAACAAATTTCTCCTCTTTTAACAGCTCAAGGATTTCTTCCTTGCTGGCAAATCTCGCATCCTGTACTTCCTCTTTCTGCAGGACAACCTCTTCCATCTCTACATCCCTGTTCACCACAAAGCAGAAGGAAAATCCATTGCTGAAAGTGGTGATGAGACTTGGGCGAACCCCTGTCAGATCAATATCCAGCCCCATCTCTTCTTTCACTTCGCGCATGGCAGACATCTGTGGTGTTTCGCCATGTGTCATGGCTCCTCCACAGGTTACATCCCATAATCCACCCCAGCCTTTGTCATTCACACGCTGCTGGATCAGCATCTGTCCCTGCGAATTGATCACACAGACAGTCACTGCACCCACATACCCGTGATGGGCAGATCCGCTGCCGCGAACGTGGACCTCTCCGGTAGGATTTCCGTTGCAGTCCAGGATATCCATTAATTCCTGTTTTTTCTCATCTTTCAAATCTATTACTTCATCTCCCATTCATCTATGGTTGGAATCTGGCATCCTGATCACAGGAGCCAGATTCCTGTTCATTGCCACTTACTGGCAGAGTTCTTCAATCCACTCTCTTTTTACGATCACATCCAACCACTCTGCAGGAATTCCTCCATAGCCATAGAAGATACCGGCAAGTCCTCCTGCAATAGCTGCTACTGTATCAGTATCATCTCCCAGATTGACGGCCTTCAGCAGACACTCACGGAAATCAGCTGTATTGATCAGGCACCATACCACAGCCTCAAAAGTATGCAGCACATATCCACTGCTTCTGATCTCCTGCACCTCTGTTTTTGCAAAGTCCTGCAGATTTCTGCATCTTTCATAATAGCCAAGCTGCTCCAGCCCCCATGAGTCATCTTTACAGAATTTCTCATAGAAGGCAAAACCTGCATCGAGGCCACTCTGAAGAATTTCATTCAACTCCTTCTTTTTCAGGTCATTACAATCATTAGCATTTTCAGCAGCAACCTGTGCATCTGCTTTCATGAGTTCCTTTACCATAAAATAGTAGAGACCACAGGCAATATGGCTGCGCAGGTGATTATGGGTCAGAGCCGCAACTGTATGAATACTCTCAATTGCCTCCTCATCTGAAAATTCAGCATCGGCAGAGAGAACCATCTCTGCATAATAGATGCATACCGGCAGGATACGCA
>JAKSRN010000173.1 GCA_024403585.1 Lachnospiraceae bacterium
CCGCAGACTGCAGCATAACAATGGTGCGCTGCTTTTTTGTAGAGCTTGTCATGGATTTCTCTAATCTCTGCAATATCGTCCGGGGTATCAATCTCATAGAGATGCGCATAAAATTTGGATTTTTTCTCATCCAGCCGGACTGCAGCAACTTCTCTGACACTCATACCGAATCACGAACCTGTAAAAGAGCACCCTTAAACTCATCAAGATATGCCTGCATCGAAAGACTTCCTTCCGGAAACGGACAGTCTGCATCATAGAGCTTGTCAATAACCGGCTGCGTCGGATAAATCTCAACAGGAACGCCTGCTTTTTCTGACCCCGCAATCATTGCTTTGCGGAAAAGTCCGATACAGTATGCAATACGTTTCTGATAGGTGTTTCTTGTCTTATTCAGGTAGCCTGCAACCCGGTCTGTTTCAATCCGCAGAAAATCATCTTTTATCTTCTGGTCTTTTACATTCCCTAACATATAATGATAGTGAGCAAACGGATACATCAGCTCAAGTTCTGCAGGAACTGTACCACATGTGCCGAAGATTACTACATGGTATTTTTCTTTGTCAGGAAAAACCTCATCAAACACTTTGTGGAATACTTTGTGGGAGGGGCTTGTGCTGTAGGGTTTTCTTACAGCGCAGGGGATAAAAACCGCAATATCCCGCGGCGGAATTTCATATTCATTGATGATATACTGGTACGCTGTTTCAAACTGCGGCAGATAAAACGGCGGGTCCGTCAAATCATTTTCATCGTATGCAGGTTTCACTCGCGAACCTCAAACTCAACGTCTATAGCATTCTGGTCAAGTTTCTTGCCCGGAACACGGGTTGGAAGAGATACAGTCAGCAGAATATAAATCAGCAGAACGAGAATCACCGGAACAGGTACGAAGAAGAGAACTATTGCAATCACCCGGATAAGCCATGAAGGAAGACCAGTGTACTCAGCAATGCCTCCGCAAACGCCCGCTATCCATCTGTCCTCTGGTGAGCGGGCAAGTTTCTTTTTAACCATGCTTTATCATTTCCTTTACGAACATTATATGTTTTCCCCTCCGCACTCTCTGCAGCGGGAGCTTTTCTTCACCGAAAAGGTGTTTATGGCGTTTGCAGCCCCGTCGTAGAGCAGAAGTTTTCCGGCAAGTGTGGGATTTCCTGTCAGGTATCTGACCGCCTCCAACGCCTGAAGGCTTCCTACAACCCCGCATGCAGCACCTAACGCAGGAGGAGACTGTACAGACTCAGCTTTCGGGAAGATGCAGGAAAGACACGGAGTATGCCCCGGAATAATTAACGTGAGCTGCCCCGTGTATCCTGAAACTGCAGCGTGCAGAAGCGGCTTGTTCAGCCGAAGGGCTGCACGGTTTAACACATACCGTGCCTCAAAGTTGTCAAGACAGTCAAGAATCAAATCTGCATCGCCGATGAGGTTATCTGCAGATGCATCATCGATTTTTTCGGTGAAGGCATCTACCTGACAGTCCGAATTAAACGCTTCCAGGGTTTCCTTTGCGGAAAGAGCCTTGCTGCATCCAACCTTAGACTCAGGATGCAGAATCTGGCGGTTCAGATTTGATGCATCAACACTGTCCATATCAGCGATACGGATATGTCCTACACCGGATGCCGCAAGATAAAACGCGACAGGAGAACCTAAGCCTCCTGCGCCCGCGATGAAAACGGTTGCGTCAGCAAGTTTTCTGCAGCCGGCATCACCTATCAACGGAATTTGTCTGATGTATCTATGTTCCATACGTATCACGCACCCGGCTTAAGCACTCACGTGCATCCTCACGTTTCTGGTCAACCGCATTTTCTTTAATCCAGAGAGGCAAAGATGCCTTTTTCTCTGCAGATATCTCCGCCTCTTTTATGACGCGGCGAAAGGTTCGCTCAGGATAATAGATAGTTTTGCAGGTCTTTAACAGCGTCTTTTCTTCGGCATCGGTGATTTTTCCGCACTCTTTTGCTTTGGAAAACGTTGCCCGCATGTTTACCATCGGGTCTGATAAGGCGGCGCCTGACTCCGGATCGTAGAGAAGTCCTACCTCGTCATCGGCGATGATTTTTCCGTCACGATACCACTCAAAGATTTTCCCGACACCAGTCATCCCGAACGGCTCAAGCTCACAGGCACGAAGCGCCCCCATCGAAGAACTGCCGAAGACATGTATTCCTGCCTTCAGTGCGGCAAGAATCTCTTTGTGCGCCACTGCTTCGTTCTGGAAAAAGACTCCATCGATTATTACCATGACCTCCATCCCTTCCGCTGCAGCAGCTGCGACATCGCCGCGTTTTACCGGAGGTCGATAAACCGCATCAGGAAGATAGGTCTTTGCTTCTTCGAGAGGGAGACTTGGTCCGAGATAGACAACTGTTTTCGGCATCGTTTGAATTATCCTCTGTTATGCTGAATCTTTGCGAGTTCTGCAGCACGGCATCTGTTTCCGCGGCGCTCATTATCAATGGTGAAGCACTCAAGTCCCGGGACAACAACGCGGACAACAGGCACCTGAAGGTCGGGGTCGGTTAAGTCGCAGACAATCACTTCAGTAAGTCCTGCGTCAGTGAGGCGCTGTATGATGTATTCGATATCGTCTTTAAAGTCGTTTGTGCTGCATGACGGGACTTCCGATGCCGGTTTGTACTCATCTCCCTTGAACCAGTACGCATTCATCCGCTTTACGCGGTCATAGCCCATGAACTCGCGGAACTGTGCAAGGGTTGCATCTTCGCGTGCGCCGTGAATCTGGGTTGCACGGCTCTGCGCCACTTCAGACAATGCGCGAATCATGGCGATTTCCGCGTTGGTGTGCGTTCCCATACCAATCATTAAAAGACGAGGGTCTTTGAGTTCAACATCATCTGCAACTGCAGCGATGGTGGGGATGCCGATGTCAGATGTGATGTCGCGCAAGGTTACCTCAACACCGTTTTTGGTGAACTTGTCTGCCATCTCCTGTACCTTCGGCGGAAGGTCAGTGAGTTTTTTGCCGGTGTTTCTCGTTACCTCGGCAAGAGACCACGAGTCGCGTTCAATGACCTCGGTAAGCGCGTAAAAGATTGCCTCTTCCATGGTGTTTCCTGATGCAACACCGTTTGAACTCGAACGGAAAAGCGTTTGCATGTAGAGCGGATTCGGGTGAACAACTGCGCAGAAGGGGAGATAGACGGGTTCTTTATGGACAAGGTCATATCCTTTTGTCCACGGAACACGGGTGTCTCTGCTTGTTCCAGGCGGAAGAATCAAAGACTCCGGATTTAAGACATAGATGCCGTCACATGCGCCAATCATTTCAGGATAGGTGTAGTCCTGCAGGTCGCGGGGGATTGCTTCGGCACTGTATCGCTCGATTCCTTCCATGATTCCGGCAGCTCGTGCTTCTTCTTCGGTTCCGCCTTTTCCGTTATAGACTGATATAGCACCATCCGCTGCCCCGGGGCGTATGCAGGAGTACACCGGAATTCCCAGACGGTCAAGGTCTGTTATATCTGCGACACGAGTAATACCTGCTGCCTGTGTGTATCGTTCGATGCGGGCAAGTGTCGTTGACGGGTCTGCACTCCGTTCTGTCCATCCGGTATAGACTTTGGGAGAGGAGTTGAGTTCAATCATTCATTTTATATGCGTTTTGAAGAATAATGTAGGTTTCCCTTCGGGGGCGGGGGATTGAATAATAAAGCAGGTGGAAAAAAGAAAGTTAGGATTACTTCCGCCCGTTTAGAACAGCGGAAGTTTCTTTTCTGCAAATACCGCAAACGCCAGATAGAGTGCAATAAGTCCCGGAAGCAGGTTTAAGATTCCCTGAAGAAGACCAAATGAATAGTTTCCGGTGATGAGAACTGAAATAAATGCAGTAAGTCCGTAAAGGATAAACATAAGTCCCGGAAGAAGTCTGGACTCTTCACGCAGGAAAGCAAAGATTCCAAGCACAATAGCCATTGCCCCGATAATCATAATCAGAACACCAGATACATAGAGACTGAGATTGAGCAGAACACCTGCAAGGATGAAGAGAATCGGTGTGAACCGCATCTTTGCAGCAGCAAAGAGAAGAATTCCGGTTAAGACCAGAAGAAGAGATGTAACAGCAGTAAGTGCCTGTACGCTTGCGAGAGAAATGACATTTTCGGATAAGAAATAGTATGCCGACCATGCACCGCAGGTTAAGGCAAAGAGAAGATATCCCAGAACTGAACCGCTTGCTTTGAAGTCAGATTCATCATCTGATTTGAGCAGCTTGCTTCCCGGAATCGTAACTCTCTCAGATACTGAAGCAAATGCAAACCAGAGAGAAAGAACTGCAAGAATAATATCGCAGACAAGTCCTGCTGTGCTGAAAAGATATGTCTGCACAATCGGAAGAAGTCCTAAGAAGAGCGGAATTAAGAAGATGAAAAACTTCTTTCTGTCGCCTGCAGTAAGTAAGATAAGCGCAAAGATAATCAGACCGATGCCGGTAACAACAGAAATTCCCGGCGCGAAGAAGAGAGCCAGAACAAACATTCCAATCAGAAGGAAGGTGACTGCAGTAAATCCGCGGCTTCCGATACATGCGAGAAGACATCCTATGATAAGAAGGGAAGTTCCGATAATCACGTTTACAAACGGCAGCGACTCAGTAAAGAGTGACGGGTCAATATGAGTCGGAATGAATAAGAGGGCACATACTGC
>JAKSRN010000174.1 GCA_024403585.1 Lachnospiraceae bacterium
GTATCCAGCCATTTTCTGCCTTCACGGACTGTTAATGGAGTTTCTGCTCCTTCAAATCCACTGCCGTAGAAAACCTGAACAGGTACCGGCATCGCTGCATACATGGAATTATGCCCTTCACGCAAGTAGGCACCGATGGCTCTTGGACTGTCTGTTTTCATTACTTTACCGTTTTCCATAAAAACAGCTCGGTCTGCAACGTTCCAGATGTCTTCCAGACGATGTTCGGTAATGATAATGGTTGTACCAAGCTCCTGATTGATCTTTCGGATCGTGCCAAGGAAATCTGCAGCTGCTATAGGATCCAGCTGACTGGTTGGCTCGTCAAGGATCAGTACTTCCGGCTGCATAGCCATTACAGAGGCAAGGTTCAATAATTGTTTCTGTCCTCCCGACAGAGTAGAAACGTCTTTATGAAACCAGGACTGAATACCAAAATAGCTGGCCATCTCAGCAACACGCAAACGCATCAGGGAAGGATCACATCCAAGGCTTTCCAGACCGAAAGCCAGTTCATGCCATACTTTATCAGTTACGATCTGGTGATCAGGGTTCTGCATAACATAACCGATCTTCGAAGATTGTTCTCTGAGATCGTATTCTTCCAGCGGTTTTCCGTTAAAAAGGATAGAACCACTATGTGTTCCATGTGGTGTGAGCACAGTTTTCAAATGTCGAAGGAGCGTTGTTTTTCCACTGCCACTCTTTCCAAACACAACCAGGTACTCACCTCTCTCCACTGTCAGATTTACCTGATCCAAAACCGGTTTTTCTGTTTTTCCGGGATAAGAGAAAGTCAGATCCCTGATCTCAAAATGTGCCATTTTAATTCCTCCAGATAATGTAATAATATCGGTGTAAATAAAAGTATTCCGTAAGCTGCCAGCGGAATGACAGATAATCCATGGATTGCTGCAATTTCCATCTGTGGTGTATAGACTGCTTTGGCTGCACCACTGATCATTCCTGCGATTGTTCCTGCGAATGTGATAAGAAAAGCAGCCATACAGAGTCCATCCTTCATACGAAAACGGTAAAGCTGAAAGCTTGTGCGATCCGTACTGCCGAATCCTCTGCTTCTCATAGAATCTGCAGTAACTACAGAACTCTCCAGTGCCCATCCGGTTAATGCGCCGAGAACGATCAATCCGTTTTCGGCCTTTTCTCTATAGGTGGCATTTCCACTGATTCCTTTACCAATACAGTCTCTTGCCCGGCTGATCTGCTCTGCTTTTCTTTTATAGGAAGGCAGAAGGCGCAGGACCATTACTAGAAGCAATGAAAGGGAAGGAATCATCTTCCCAAACAAAGAAATAAATCGGTCACTGCTTAAAACTTTGCTGCTTCCAAAGAATAAAAGAAGTACAGATAAGAACATTGCTGCAATCACGATGCCATATAAAAGTGCTTCCAACGTATAAGGTCTTCCAAAATAGGTAAACAGGATTCTCTCTCCATATGTGTTAAACACAGGATTGATACAGGAAAGGAACAGAAATAAAGGGATCATTCCAAGGATGAGCTTACTGCCGTCTTTTCCTGTAAGAGTCAGATAATTCAATATGGCGGCAACCAGAGTAAGGATCATGTAAACAGGATGCTGCAGCATAACTGAACAGATCACCACCAGAACATACCAGGTAAAACCGGTTACCGGATGACAGGAAGACAAAAAATTCTGCTCTTGTTCCATATGCCTGCTCCTTTCATGATACTCCGTCACATGTATAGATCCACTCGATCCTGTCTCCCTTATGTAATGTAAAGGAAGAACATCCATAGTTGGGACTGACATCATTTACTTTATAGACCCAGCCGGATACCGGACCACAGTCAAATTCATAAAGATGGTTGATGCCTTCGATATAATAGCTTTTATAAGCCGGTGTATAGTTGTATTCCAATGGGATTTCTGCTGCTGTGCATACTCTCTCCAGTACATCCAGTACTGTTTCTCCTTCCTGGAAATTGACATCTGTTACAGGAAGAATGATACCGTCTGACGGAACATAAGGTTTCTTCTCCTGATTCAGTGCACTTTCATTCTTCCAGATTGAATCGCATACAATCGAGATACTGCACACAGAAGAATCCTCAGAATAATTTACTTCCTCGGCAAGCTTCTTTTGCAGCTCTGCCTGTCTTTTGCGTTCCCGATCTGCACTTTCCTGCGTAATCTCATCTGCTTTCCAGCACAGATCTGTAGTTTTGCAAAGAGACAGCAGATCGGTAATTGTTGCATCATTCTGTTCATGCAGCAGCAGTTGACCCGGCTGTCGAAGGACAATCTCGCCGTTATTTTCAGGTTCTTCACATGTTCCGCCATACAAGGAAACATACAAAGAGTTATCTTCTGCTTCAACACAGGCAGTTGCCTGATGCAGGGAAAGATCCTTGTTATTCTCCTGAAGGATGATCGTTTTACCTGACCGGCAATTGATGAAGGCAGATCCTTTTATTACTTCCAGTACAGGTTGTTCTTTGTCAGCGGCAATAAATCTGATCTGTGTATCAGGACGAAGGCTGATCTTATAGGAATCTGATTGTACTTCAAGCTTTGCGTCTTTTCCTGTCAGAAGGCTATCGCCCTTTCGTATTCTTATACCGGTTTTGGGCTGAAAACAGATGGCATATCTGGTAAGACCAGTATTTCCGGATGTACCAGCCAGAGAAAGTTCAGTTGTATCAGGATGATCAAAGCTTCCCCTGATCCATCCTGTGGTCAGCAGCATTAGAATGGAGACCATAAGAAGAATCAGTCCAAGAAAGGGGCTTGCCATCTTCTTTTTATTATTCATCTATTACTCCATACTCCTTCAAAGTCCGGAGACTTTTGTGAAAGTCCTCCATTCTCTGATTTTCAATAGTGAAACTACATGGATGATTCAGTTCACGGAGAAAAGAAAAAATCTGCTCTAAAGGTATCGTTCCGTCACCCAGCGCCAGATGCTGATCTCTGCTGCCATCATTGTCATGCAGATGTGCATGGCGCAGGTAAGGTTTGGCTGCCTCCAGCCAGTCTGATGCGCTATCATCAGCAAAGGCGTGCGCATGCCCGATATCTATGCAAAGACCAAAATCCGGATGGCTGATCTTTTCTGCCACCTGGACAAAGGGCTGGATTTCACGGTCCAGAACATTCTCCATGGTGATTGTGATCCCGGATTTCCCTTCCAGGAACATATTCCAGAACTCGATCATACGATCTGCCCAGCCAATCGTAAAATAGACCTGAGGAATCATGCAGCTATGATAGACAATTCCGTCTGCACCAAGTTCCAGGGCAGCTTCATAGCATTGATTGAACCGGTCCATGGTCGCCTGACGGACCAATGAATCAAAACACATGGGATTCAGGTCAAGAAAGGGACCGTGAAGCCATAGACGAGGATATTCAAAATATTTCAGGTCTTCTTTTGCTTCTTCGAGATTTTTATCCAGATGATCCAGATTATCCGCAATGGAAAAACGGATGCTTTCCAACCCTGTGGAAGTTTCGGAAAGCAACGTTTTCATCTCGTTTCTTTCCAGAAGTTCAGAACAATAGATCAGATTATTTTTCATACATCTCCTGATTAGGGAGGAAAGATTTCTCTTCCCTCCCGGGAATACTGCTTATTTCAATGAAACAAAATCTATCTGAAAAGGGATAAAGCTTATTTCAAAGGAATAGCTTATTTTAATGTTAATCGGACAGTATCAGTATATTCACTTCTGCCATCAACACCAGTTACTTTACAACGGTAATATTTGGTTGCTGCATCAGCACTTGCAGTAAGAGTAATGCTGTTGCTTGTAGCACTTGCATTGGTACTCTTGTACCATTTACTTCCGTCTTTGCTATAGTACCACTGATAGCCATTCTCTGCTACATTGGTTGCTGTAACTGTAAATGTGAAAGGATCTCCTTTAGCAGCTTCTGCATTCTGAGGCTGGCTTATGATCTTCATACCTTCCTTATAGCCTACAGCATCGGTATACAGAGAGATGCCATTAGCAGTTGTAAGCTTACATCTGTAGAGATTTGTTCTGTTTGAGGTAGTTACCTTTGGTGTTGTGGTGGCTGTATCAGCACCTGCTGCTGTACTGCTAATCCATGTAGAACCGTTATTAGCACTATACTGCCATTTGTAGGTAACTGCATTTTCAGCAACTACAGTGAAGCTTCCATGCTCGCCAACAGCTGCACTGCAGCTTACAGGCTGTGTGGTAATAACAACTGTTCCTACTATACTGGAGTTCTTTGTGTTGCCATCAAAACCTGTAACTTTACAGCGATACACGTAAGTCATATTTGTTTTGCTTACTTTAAGGGACAGAGTATCTGTTGCTGCTCCAGTGCTTCCGCTTTTGTACCAGCTGCTTCCATCCTTGCTGTAATACCACTGGTAGGATTCAGCATTGTCAGCTACTACTGTATACTGAATAGTCTGATCAATCTTACTTACAACAGATACAGGCTGCTGTGTAATAACGGCACCTGGAATAAGATTGATTGCTGCTATATCACTAGTAACAGTATTGCCATCTTCGCCTGTTACTACACAACGATACTGGTTATTGCAGTTAGAGGAAGAAACTTTAAGGGTGATGGTATCAGTAATAGCTGAAGCTGATGAGCTCTTATACCATTTCTTTCCATCTTTTGTGTAATACCACTGGTATCCGGCTGC
>JAKSRN010000175.1 GCA_024403585.1 Lachnospiraceae bacterium
AAACTGAAAGGACCATTGTAAACAACGGCCCTTTCAAGCAGATTCCATAACCCGCTATATTATCTTCTGTGTTTTTTACGTTTTGTGCTCTGCAGCTCAGAACGATCTTTCTTCACATGTTTTTTGCCGGAACCAACTGGTGCAGCTGTCACAGCAGCAGCTCCCTCTGCAGCTGGTGCTGCCGGTGCGATCGCACCCTCATCTGCATCCTCAAACTCTTTGAATTTGTTCTTGCCGAGTTTGGTTTTCATCAGGTACCACAGGGATCCTGCCAGACATACGGAAGAATAAGCACCTGTGATGATACCTACGATGATTGGAAGAGCGAACTCCTTGATTGCAGGAACGCCCATCAGGTACAGAACAAAGATGGTGATGAAGGTTGTCAGTGAAGAGTAGATACTTCTTGTCAGAGTCTGAGTAATAGAAGTATTGACGATTCTCTTCAGGCTGCTGCCCTTCATTGCACGCATATTCTCACGGATACGGTCGAATACAACGATGGTCGCATTGATGGAGTATCCGAGGATAGTCAGCATAACTGCGATAAATGTAGATCCAACGGAGAAGCGGGACCATACATAGAATACCAGAACGATCAGGATATCGTGTACCAGTGCCAGAACAGAGCTGGATGCGAATCGAAGATCGCGGAAACGAACCCAGATGTAAAGCAGCATACAGATTACGGCAATGATTACTGCTTTGACAGCATTAGTCTTCATCTCACCGGAGATGGTGGAAGAGATGTTCTCTGCTGTGATATCCTCAGCAGCTACATCAGTGTAGTTATCCATGATTGCCTGATCCAGTGCTTCACGCTCGTCAACAGACAGCTCACGTGTTTTGATCACTACCTGAGTAGAGCTTGTTACCTGCTGGAACTGAACATTAGCATCGCCTGTGATCTTTGAAACGATCGGCTGTACATCTTTGTCCAGATCAGCAAGGGAAAGATCCTGATGGAAATCAACTGTAGTAGCTGTTCCACCGATAAAGTCAAGACTGTAGTTCAGAGGCTGGCCTGTGCTTCCTTTGAAGATACCCATTCCAACAAAAGCAGAAGCAATGACTGCAATGGATAAAACAAAGAATACCAGTCTCTTCTGAATAAATGCCATTGGTTTTCTTGCTTTCAGAACACCGTATGCTTTCTCACTTCTGATACCGATTCCATAGAATGCCATGGACAGAAGTCTGGAAACAACCAGAGCAGAGAACATAGACAGAACAATACCGATTGCAAGAGTGGTAGCAAATCCACGAATGGATCCGGTACCCAGAGAATACAGAACAGCTGCAGCGATCAGGGTAGTAACGTTACCGTCGATGATCGCAGAGAAAGCTTTCTGGAATCCAGACTGGATAGAGCTCTTCAGAGATTTACCCAGTGCATACTCTTCACGCATACGCGCATAAATAATAACGTTGGCATCAACCGCCATACCGATGGTCAGGATAACACCTGCGATTCCGGTAAGGGTCAGTGTAATATCAAATGCATTCAGGAAGATCAGATCCAGGAATGTAAAGATCAGAAGCGCCCATCCTGCTGCCAGACCTGAGATACGATATACAAGGATCATAAAGAGAATTACGATCAGGATACCGATCAGACCTGCGATAAGGCTTGTGCTGAGAGCTTCCTGTCCAAGAGTAGCTCCTACTACGTTGGAGTAGATCTCCTCCAGTTCCAGAGAAAGGGAACCGATACGGATATTTGCAGCCAGGTTCTTAGCCTCCTCTAAGGATGCCATTCCGTCGATCTGAGCAGATCCGCCGGAGATTGTCTGTCTTACGGTTGGTGCGCTGATTGCAACACCATCGTATACGATCATGATTCTCTTGCCGACATTCTCAGAAGTTGCTTTTTCAAATTTTTTAGCACCGTCAGGTGTCATAGTCAGAAGTACAAGATACTCACGCTGACCGGAAGTCTGATTCTGATTGGAAACACCCTCTGCTCCTGCAATGTCTGTACCTTCCAGTACTACATTGCCTTCCTCATCCTGGAAGGACAGAGAACCTGGTTTTCCAAGCTCCTCAAGAATGGTGTTTGCATCGCTTACACCAGGAATCTCAACTGAGATACGATTGTCACCCTGCTGATACACTAAAGCTTCTGTGCTGTACTGGTCAACACGCTGCTGCAGTTTGAAGATAGTATCAGCCATATCTTCTGCAGAAGGATTTGCTTCTACAGTCTGGTATGTGATGCTGACACCACCGGAAAGATCCAGTCCGGTGCGGATATTTCTCATAGCGCCGGTTCCTGTAGGACCCCATCCCTGAACAGCTGTGAATCCAAGAAGTACAGTCAGAATAACGCAGATGATCAGCGTTACAATACTGGTTTTTTTCTTCATGATTACATCCTCTTCATTTCTTTTTATTTTTGGGTTACCCCTATTATTCTTCTTCCTCAGCCATTGCAGCTTTGATCATCAACGCGCATTCCACTCTCTTACGCTGCATCTTACATCCGATTTCGTAGACGCCATTGATCTTGCCTGTAAAGTTGAAGGAGTTCGCAGCACATCCGCCGCTGCAGTAAAATCTGGCAAAGCACTCAGAACACTCCGGTTTTGCGTAGACATTACATTGTTTGAATTCGCCGCAGATCTCCTGTTTGATGATTCCCTCATCCACGTTACCCAGACAGAACTGCTCCTGTCCTACAAACTGATGACAAGGATAAAAATCACCCCAAGGAGTTACAGCCAGATACTCTGTTCCGGATCCGCAGCCGGAGAGACGTTTGTATACACATGGACCGCCTGTAAGATCGATCATAAAGTGGAAGAAATTAAATCCTCTTCCCTCTTTATTTCTCTTAATGATCTCACGTGCCAGCAGATCATACTGGTCCATGATGAAAGGAAGATCCTCCTCACGGATCGCATAATCCTCTTCCGGTGGTGCAACAACCGGCTCAACAGAGATCTGTTTAAAGCCCAGATCTGCCAGATGCAGAACATCTGCCGCAAAATCCAGGTTGTGATGAGTGAATGTACCACGGGCATAATACTTGTCCTGGTTTCTGCTCTCAGCAAACTTCTGGAATTTCGGAACGACCAGTTCATAGCTTCCTGCTCCTCTACGGAAAGGACGCATACGATCGTGTACTTCCTGACGACCATCAATACTGAGAACAACATTTCCCATCTCTTTGTTGCAGAATTCCATTACCTCGTCATCCAGAAGGACGCCGTTGGTAGTTAATGTAAAACGGAAGTTTTTGTCGTGGATCTTCTCCTGCTCTCTTCCGTATGCAACCAGATCCTTTACAACCTGCCAGTTCATCAGAGGCTCGCCTCCGAAGAAATCCACTTCCAGATTTCTTCTGCTTCCAGAGTTAGCGATCAGGAAATCCAGTGCCTTCTTTCCGACCTCAAAGGACATCAGTGCACGTCTTCCATGGTACTCGCCTTCCTCAGCAAAACAGTACTTGCAGGCAAGGTTACAGTCATGTGCAATATGAAGACAAAGTGCTTTGACAACAGTCGGACGCTCCTTGAATACATCAATTGCCCCGCGGTATATATCTTCTGTAAAAAGCATTCCCTGCTCTTTCAGCTCCTTACACTCCTCACAGGCCTCATCGAGCTCCGCTTCCGGATAAGAATCCTTAAGCGCCGCCTTGATCTCTGCTGCATCTTTATCTTCTTTCATCAGGTTCAGCACATCATAGGTCAGATCATCCACCACATGAACGGATCCGCTGTTGATATCCAGAACCATGTTATAGCCATTATTCTTATATAAATGTATCACTTCTATTCAATCATCCTTAGAATTCTATATTTTCTTATAAACAGAAAAAGACCCCTGTTACCGGGTAACCGGTAACAGGGATACCTCATTCATTCTTTAAGCATTATTATTTTGTATGCTCGCAGCTCTGGTTTCCTACTGTACAGGAAGTTTTGCAAGCTGACTGGCAGGAAGTCTGGCACTCACCACATCCGCCTTTTTTCACTGTATTCTGAAGGTTCTTTGTGTTTAAAGTCTTGATATGTTTCATCTTCATATCCTCCTAGTATTATTCTGCAAAGTATTATATCATAACCAAATATATTTGGAAAGAGCATTTTTACGTTTCGTTACTCTTCCTCTCTTCTGAATCTTCTCCACTGGGCCGCAAAATATGCTGCCATAGCACCGGAGATTCCGGCTGTCAGTCCCCAGAATGGTCTGTTGGAAGCATCACCGGTCTGCACGATTCCCTTCTGCGGAGCAGCTGGGGCAGGTGCAGGAGTTTTGGTTCCGGAAGAAGATCCTGAACCATTGCCGGCAGTAGAATTAGAAGCTGTGTTTCCTGTAGAAGTATTGCCTGTAGAAGTGTTTCCTGAAGGAGTGCTTCCTGTCTGTGAGGATGGCTTAGATCCGCCGCCTACACCGGAAGTACCATTACCCACAAGGTCGATACCCGGAAGCAGCATAACGGAAGGAGTCTCCTCCACTGTAGCAGAATTCTCTTCTTTTTCTACCAGCGGATTCTTCTCTGTAGTATCTGCGCTCTCAGCAGCAAGCATAACAGGAGCCACATTCTCCTCTTCAACACTGTCCACAACTAATTCTTCATCGAAAAATGCAAACAGATTGAAAACAACCTCTTCTGTCTCCTCAGCTTCGGCTTCTTTTTCAGCTTCTGCATCATCTT
>JAKSRN010000176.1 GCA_024403585.1 Lachnospiraceae bacterium
GTTATTGGCTGCGGCGGAATGGGAAGAGATCATATCAAACGTGTTACAGAGAGAATTCAGGGTGCAAAGGTAGTTGCTGTATCTGATGTTTTTGAAGAGGGTGCAAAGAAAGCTGCTGCGATCGCAGGTGAAGGATGTAAGATCTATAACAATGGAAAAGATCTGATCAACGATGCTGATGTTGATGCAGTTATGATCATCTCTCCTGGATTTGCTCATGTAGATGATCTTCTTGAGGCAATCAAAGTTGGAAAACGTGTATTCTGTGAGAAACCACTGTGTACAACAGCAGCTGACTGTCAGAAAGTTATGGATGCAGAGGTTGCTTCCGGCAAACATCTGATCCAGCTTGGATTCATGAGAAGATATCACAAGGGATATCAGCAGATCAAAGAGGCAATTGCAACTGGTGAGTACGGTGAGCCACTGATGATGCACTGTACACACAGAAATCCTGAGGTTGGAACAAACTACGATACTCCAATGGCTGTTACTGATACAGTAATCCATGAGATCGACCTTTGCCACTGGATGGTAGGCGATGACTATGAGTCTGTTCAGGTTATCATGCCAAAGGTAACAAAATATTCTCATCCGGCTCTTAAAGATCCTCAGTGGATGATCATGAAAACAAAATCCGGCGTTGTGATCGATGTTGAGTGCTTCGTAAACTGCAAATTCGGATATGACATCAACTGTGAGGTTGTATGTGAGGACGGTGCTCTGAAGATGGGTGCTCCAATGGCTCCATCTATTCGTAAAGCAGCTCAGTGTTCTTCTGAGATCACAACTGATTGCTTCGTTCTCTTCAAAGATGCTTACGATGCTGAGGTTCAGAACTGGGTTGATCGTGCAGCTGACGGCGTGATCGAGGGACCAAACACATGGGATGGATACCTGGCAGCGGTTACTGCTGATGCACTTGTAAAAGCACAGACTTCCGGACAGATTGAGAAAGTAAATACTGTAGAGAAACCAGAGTTTTATAAATAATAGTTCATTTGTGCGATTTCATACAGTGGGAGAGATCGGCCATTCCCACCACACCACAAAATCAGCGGATCTCATCTTTTGTAATGAAAACGTATGAAGAGCTTTATCAAGAGCCCAGCCTGATGTCAGGCTGGGCTCTTTTATTATTTTCAAAAGATTCTGAATATGGTATACTATAAAAGATTATTGATTGGCGGAGGAGTATATGACAACAGAGTATCAGGAGTATGTAACATTTCAGATCACTGCCAGAGACGGCTCAGAGGTTGAGATGGCGGTAGTGGATGAATTTGATTATAAGAAAAAACATTATGTAGTAGCCTGTGTGGTGAAAGATGATCTGATTGACGAGAGCGGTCAGTATATTTATCAGGCAATTGTGGACGGTGATGATTTCAAGGTTGTAAAGATCACCAATGCGATTGACTATCAGAAGATTGCTGAAGCTTATATGCAGATGGATCAGGAAGCCTGAAAGGAAGATTGAAAAGGTCTTCTGTGTACGAAATCTGATGCATAATTTTCGTGGATGTGATATGATAACACTTGGGGTTAACGAATTCCGTTTCATAGACTATGAATCGAAAGGGGAGTCAAATACATGACATATCAGGAAATTGTAGAAAAGGTGCGAGAGCATTATAAGAATGCCAATGCGGAGATGATCCAGGGCCACCTTGCCGTACAGTTTAATATAACCGGTGAAGGCCATGGAGCTTTTTATCTTGAAGTGGCTGACAATAAGGTAAACATTGAACCATATGAATATTTTAATAAAGATGCTGCTCTTTATCTCTCTGCAGCAACTTTATTCCAGATCCTGAATAAAGAGACCACTATAGAGAAGGAACTGAATGAGTTTCATGTTTCCTGTGAAGGGCAGATTGGTGCTGTTCTTATTCTGAAGGATATTCAGACTGTCAAAGATATGCAGGCTGCTAAAGAAGAGGAAGAGACAGAGGCGGCTCGTGAAGTTGCCAACCTGAAAGAGGAAATCGAGGGAATCATAGCTGCAGAGGTGAAGAAAGCAGAGGAAGAAGCCATGAAAGCTGCAGCTGAGAATACAAAAGAATAAGGTGAGGTTAATTTTTGAACGAGAAAAAAGATGATAAGGGATTATTGGAGAGACCGATGATCCTCACTCTTCTCATTACCGGAGGAGTGATCATGATCGTTATGCTGCTGAAGAATTCCGGAATTCTTTCCGGTTTGCGGGTATTCATTCACAGCCTGCAGGCATTTTTCTTTGGAATTCTTTTTGCATATCTGTTGAATCCGGTAGCATCCTTTTTTGATAAGAAATATACGAAATATCTATCTACCAGTGAAAAACCAAGAACGAAACTGTGTAAAAGTCTTTCACTGGCAACGGCAGTCCTGATCTTTATAGGAATTGTTCTGCTTCTGATCCTGACTATTGTTCCGCAGTTGCTGGAAACAAGTAGGACACTGATCGAGAACTCTGCTTATATGATCAGAGATCTGGTCAGATGGATGAAGGGATTGTCTGACGGCGAGTTCTGGCAGGGTAAAGTGATCCCGTCCATCCAGAACCTGTTGAGCGATGCATCAGGATGGCTGAGCCGTCTGGCTGGTGAAGGAGCGGACATTGTATCTGCGATCTCCAGTGGTATCATCTCCATTCTGAAGATCATCCTGAACTGTGTTGTTGGTCTGATCATTGCTGTTTATATTCTGATCAGCAAAGAAAAACTCTTTGCGCAGATCCGTAAGGTAACATATGCCATTCTGCCTACCAGACATGGTGGTCCGGCTCTTGAGATCATGAATGAGGCCAATCGTATCCTGGAAGGCTATCTGGTTGGAAAGATCATTGATTCACTGATCATTGGTCTGATCGCATTGATAGGAATGTTTGTTCTGCGTCTGCCATACGTCCTTCTGATCAGTGCTGTAATCTGTATCACGAACATGATCCCATTCTTTGGACCTTATCTGGGAGCTGTGTTTGGAGCAATTCTGATCCTGATGGTCAATCCGATACAGACGATCTATTTTGTGATCTTTGTACTGATCCTCCAGCAGGTTGACGGAAACATTATCGGACCAAAGATCCTGGGAGATTCTACCGGACTGGATCCGATGTGGATCGTAGTAGCAGTTATGGTTTTCGGAGGCTGTTTCGGATTTGTGGGAATGATCCTTGGTGTACCTGTTTTTGCATGGATCTATTATATTGTAAAGAGACTCTGTGAGTACTCTCTGACGAGAAAGGGTCTTCCGATCCATACAGACAGTTATCTCAGAGGCAAAGAGGATGCAGAACTGGAAAAGTATTTCCCGAAAGCTGCAGAACCTCCAAAGAAAGAAGAAGAGATCATGGAAATAGTCAGCAGAAGAGACTGCTGAGAATAAATGAATCTATGTAAGACCGTTTGCTGTAAGGCAAACGGTCTTTCTATATTAACATTTATCTGAGGGTGTGCTATAATTTTGCTTCGATGGTCAAAAAGACCACTCGGAAAGGATAATTCTAATGAAAGATCTTACAAGGGGAAAACCCCTGAAAGTAATTCTTCAGTTTGCAATACCGGTTCTGATCGGAAATCTCTTCAATCTTCTGTATAACCTGGCTGATATCAGGATCATCGGAAGTTTTCTGGGAACGGAGGCTCTGGCGGCGATTGGATCTGTCAGTACGCTTAATGACCTTCTGGTTCTGTTTATCATCGGACTGGCCAATGGATTTGCGGTGAAGAGTGCTCTCTTTTATGGAATGGGAAGAAAAGAGAATGTTAAGAAGACATTCGCCCATTCTCTTCTCTATGGTCTCATGATCACCCTGGCTGTGGTTGTATTCTGTATCCTTATGCTTCCATGGATCCTGAGTGCACTTCATGTAATGGGAGAACACAGGGAAGAAGCGGGAGCTTATATCACGATCATTCTGTATGGGCTCTTTTTTACGGTAATCTACAATACCATGGCAGCTATTCTCCGGTCGGTGGGAGATGTAGTCACTCCATTATTGTTCCTGGTATTTTCTACTGTTTTAAATGTTGTACTGGACCTGATCTGTGTAGGTGCATTCAGACTGGGAGTTCAGGGAGCTGCCTGGGCTACTGTTGCGGCACAGATGATCGCTGTGATTCTGTGTTTTACCTATATCAGGATTCGCTATCCTTTCCTGCATATTTCGTTGAGAGATATGAGGCCGGAGATCGCGTTTGACAGATCGCTTCTGGCAGCGGGCTTTTCCATGGCTATGATGAGCTGTCTCGTTCAGTTTGGTACGGTGACTTTGCAGGGAGCCATTAATACTTTGGGAACCAATGTCATTGTTGCCCATGCAGCTACAAGAAAACTGACCACCTTCTATATGATGCCGTTTTCAACACTGGCTACCACCATGTCTACCTATGTCAGCCAGAATTATGGTGCGGGCAGAGTTGACAGGATCATTCAGGGATTAAAGACCACGATCTCTATCTCCTTTGCCTGGTGTCTGCTTGTGCTGGTGGTTTCCTATACGATCTGCCCGAAACTGATCCAGCTGATCACGGATACGGATGTACAGGAGGTTATGGAGATTGGAGCCCTCTATCAGAGGGTGGATACCTGCTTTTATGTTCTGGTTCCTTTAATCTCGATTCTGAGGAATTCTCTGCAGGGACTGGGTATTCATATTGTGCCGGTGAT
>JAKSRN010000177.1 GCA_024403585.1 Lachnospiraceae bacterium
CATTCTTCAATATCCTATTCTATTCTTTTCTATTCTTTTTCCTGAAATTGTCCCAGTAAAGCGGACATTCGCATTCCGCTCCGCTTCATGCTCATGAACACGTGGCTGCTCCGCATCCTTCTCAGATAGGGCTTTGAGCCTATCTGAGACAAGCATCCCTCCGGTATGCTTGCCGTGTTCAAAAAGCCGGTGTGATTCCTGTCACACCGGCTCTTTAGTACTGATCAGTCTTTTGTAATGTTCAGTTCTGCTTTCAGAGCAGCGATCATCTCATTATACTCAGCCTCTGTCAGATGGACAGGGTTTGGATTTGTGATCTCAAAGCCGCCACCGAATTCAAATCCACCTTCATATTTTGGTACAACGTGGAAATGAACATGTGGAAGTTTATCTCCAAATGCTCCCAGGTTGATCTTTGTACATCCCCACAGTTTTTTTACAGCTGCTGCAACATCTGCAACATCATCCATATAATTATGTCTCTGCTCCGGAGTAAGATCTGAAAGCTCTGCCAGATGCTCATCAACAGAAACTACACAACGTCCTTTATGTGCCTGATCTTTAAACAGGTACAGAACGCCTTCTCTCATCTTTCCTACACGGAACATAATTGCCTTGCGATTTTCATTATCCGGATCACAATAGAAACAGCTCATGTTCAATTCTCCTTTATATTTCCTTAATTGACCGATTTTCGAGTGCACGTGTACACTCTATTATTTATTATAGCCTAAGTAACCGTTGTTTACCATATTGCGTCAGCATTTTTTCAGAAAATCTTTTCTATCAATATTATGCAATATCGCTAAAAAGGCCTTGCTTTACTCTGCCAGAACAGCTGCTACTTTTTTGAGTACCTCTTCTCTGTCTGCATCAGTAAGGCTTCCCGGATTCCATCCGAAACCTGCTCCATCATTCTCATAACGAGGGATCAGATGCATATGGAAGTGAAATACTGTCTGTCCTGCTGCTGCTCCGTTATTCTGAACAATGTTAAAGCCATCGGTATTCAGTGCTTTTGTCATTGCAGTGGCCATCTTTTTAGCCAGTGAGAACGCTTTCACTGCCAGTTCTTCAGGAAGTTCATAAATATTTGCATAATGCTGCTTCGGAAGGATCAGGGAATGCCCTTTTGCTGCCGGTCCCATATCCATGATCACTCTGAAATCATCATCTTCATACAATGTTGCTGCCGGAATCTCTCCGTTTGCGATCTTACAGAAAATACAATCCATAAAAAACGCCTCCTTTTCTGATATACTTATCCTTCAGTATAGCAGAAAAAAAACAGAAATTCCAACAGGAGAAACCAGTCACCTCCAAAAGCCAGACCAAAGACAGACCAAAGACAGACAGAAGACAGACCCAAGACAGACAGAAAACAGACAGAAAACAAACAGAAAACAGGATCCCACCGGATTAATTTCCGGATGGGATCCTGTAACAACGCCATTCATATCTTGTATTTCCAAAACTGATCCAGTCACCGTCTGCCAGAAGCTGTTCCTCTTCCGGATTCAGAAGGACTCCGTTGAGGGAAGTTCCGTTCCTGGAGTTCAGATCTGTCAGAAAACAGTGGTCACCCCGGCAGGTAATGCGTGCATGCATTCTGCTGATTCCCAGATTCTTTAATATCACGTCCGCCTGATCTCCTTTTCCTATGGTTGTCACATCCTTCTGGATCGCAATGGTAGCATGATCCGCAGAAGACTCCGGAACAAGATACCCCTTCGCCAGTCTTTTGTAGGCCGCCGCATCGGTCAGGAGACAGGTTGCATCCGGATCCGGTTCTTCTTTTGGAAGAGTTCTTTCCTTTTCCCGGGTATTCTGCATCACCTCTTCCAGCTTTTCCTCCTCCAGCCAGTCCTGCACGATCACATACTGCTCCATGGTTGCATCCCGCTCATTTTCCCTGCCCTTCTTCCATCGAAGGATCAAGGATCCTGCAAAAAAGATTAGCAGGATTCCGCCCAATCCGGCTGCTGCACCATAATAACCAAAGAACAGGAATACACCAATACCGATGATCAGGACTATCGGTGGCAGAAACTGAAGAAGAAGGGGCGGGAGCTTTTTCAACCGTTCCCGGAAAGGATCCGGCGTCTCTTCCACGGCTTCCTCCTGATCAAAAAAAGCCTGTAAAAGAGCATCTCTGCTGGCTGGAATCTCTTCTCTTTCTTTCTCCTTTACATCAGATGCCGGGAGCACAGCCAGCGGTAATTCTCCTTTTCCGGTCTCTTCCTCGTCCGTCTTTTCCGACTCATTTTTCAGCAGGTTTTCCAGCTCCAGTGCTGTAACCCTGCCCTCCATGCTGAACTGGTAAAAGTTATAGCCCAGCCGGACCGCTTCCCTGTTTTTATGTTCCAATCTGGGAAGCAGATATTCTGCCAGCTGCTGAAGCTGAAGCTTCCAGTCTGCTCCGGCGTCTGGATAATAACAGAATTCAAAATTTCTTCCGTCAGGACCGCAGAAGATCCATTCCGGCTTTAAAAGGAATCCACCTGTATCCAGAAGGTAACTCTGCAATCCTTCCAGCGCTTTCAACAGTCCTCTCAGGAGATTCTGCATGCATTCACCATCCATGGCTCTGCTCTCCAATATACAAGCCAGACTCTGCCTGGATGAAATATCATAAAAAAATCTCCCACTGCAATCCAGATCATGCATCTTGCAGGAAAGAAAACCGGTGATCCTGTTTTCCAGAAACATTTTTTTCTGAAAAGATTCCCCGCCGGCTGCATACTCTTCAAACAGTACCAGATAACTGTGATGGGTATCTCTTCTGTATTCTGCTTGCATCCTCATCCTCCATTGATAATTACTCTTGCGATCCGGGCCGTACGGACAGCACCAACCGGATCCGATTGTTTGATGCTCACCTTCGTCCGATAGGGAAAACTCCTTGAAAATGCTGTCTTCCCCTCTGATTCAAAAGAAACTGTCATTCTCCTCTTGTCCCCTTCGATTTCCGAAGAAGGAGACATAACAGGAAAGGGCTGTGCCTCGATGAGCTCTGCCGCCCTTACGCTTGCCAGTTTTTCTGCTTCTTCTCCGCTTTCCCTTCTTCTTGTACCCACAAGAGCGGTTTCACAGGCAGCCGAGGTAAACCAGACCCGGTCATGTTCATAGAAGCAATAAAAAATCAGGATTGCTGTCAGGAAAACTGCTAAGGGCAGCAGATAGGCAGCCTCCACTGTCATGCTTCCCTCCTTCAGATTTCTACCATGTCTTGCCATATACATTTCCCTCTTTCAGACTTCTACCATGTCTTGGCGTATTTCTCATTCTCTATATGATCCAGATGATTCCCCATATGAGCATAGCCAGAAATAAAAACGGCACCAGCGGCAGCACTATTTTCTTCTGGTTTTGCTTCCGGTCCTGTTTCCGATCTTTCCCACGCACATGCAGGAACAGAAAAAAGAAACAGCCAATCAGAAGTAAGGCTGTCCACAGGATACCCAGAGTCAGGAAGAGTCCCAGCCGAATGCCCATAACCAGCAGAACCCACACATCGCCCAGCCCCACTGAACCTTCTACAGTCAGTGACATCGCGAGCAGAAGAATGCCTGGTATACAGGAAACCAGAAGTTCACCGGCTGATTCTCCCTCCAGCAGAAACTGCCACACGAGAAAGAAACCATACAAAAGAGTGGGAATCAGAAAGATCTCCCTCTTTCTCAGATCCTGAACTCCATTCACGCCAAGAAACACAAGCATACTTATAAGGTCACTGCCTTTCATGCCGCGTGCTCCCTTCTGCTGCATCTCTGACACATGTGAAGTCCTGCGATTTCCTCTTCTTCCACAAGATGGACACTTCTTTTCAGGCCACTGCATTCAGGGGAATTGTGGTAATGCTCACCATTTTCCGTCACGTATACCACGGATCCCACTCCCCCGGCACCTACACATTTGTCGCAGGCCCCGTAATGCTCACCGGAATGGTTTGTCTGAGAACGCAGCCTGTCTGAAGACAGGGCTGTGATCTGCAGTGACAGGTAGGAGCAGCAGGAGCTTGTATGATACACACTCTGATAATCAGAAAGATAATACAATTGTCCTCCGGCCGAATTCGCCGCTTCCAGATCAGAGTAATCTGAGCGTCCGGTCCATGGAAGGACGCTTGCAGCAGCCAATAATCTGCCAGCCGCCACATCAAAGGGCAGGAACGGTAGTGTGACCTTTACTGTGTCATATCTCATGACCGGAACTGTACTTCCCTGATCGATATAGGTCTGCAGGATGGCAAATTCCTCTGCCGATTGCTGCAGGGCTACGGTTTTTGTACAGAACTCACCATAGATTCCCATCAGACTCACCAGGGAAACTACTGTCAGAAAGAATAGCGGAATGGAAAATGCCGCCTCCACCGTAAGGCTGCCCCTCTTGAAGAGAGCAGAACACCGTCTTTTCTTCCGCTTTCTATACCAGCGCTTTTTGTGCCAGCCCCTTATATTCCAATCCTCTGCGTCATTTTTCTCAGAGGTACAGGAGGCTGCTCTTTCGGGGAAATCATGGTCGACATTCTTCGGGGCTGAATCTCGACAAGTGGAACTATTTCCGGGAAGAGAGATATTTTTATTTTTGTAATTTTGGTAGTATTGACTCCCACGAAAGAACACCCTTCTGTACCTCCTTTTTTCTTACTT
>JAKSRN010000178.1 GCA_024403585.1 Lachnospiraceae bacterium
AGAATTACTTCTATAGAATCATATCTACTGAATTACATCTACAGTATCGCTGCTATAGAATCGCATTCACCGCATCCCGGATATTCTCTACCGGAATCAGCTGGATCTTCTCCGGATCTGTCTTTCCTTTCAGGGCTTTCATACACACCTTCGGGAGAATAACCTTTTCGAATCCCAGCTTCTGTGCCTCCTGTACCCTCTGCTCTGCCATACTTACGGAACGAACCTCGCCGCTTAAGCCTACCTCTCCGAATACAACCAGCTTATCATCGATCACCAGATCTTTATGACTGGATACCAGTGCCAGCAGGATTCCCAGATCAACCGCCGGTTCTGTCATCTTGATTCCTCCTGCAATATTGACATAGGCATCACAGGAAGACAGGTTTAATCTTCCTCTTTTTTCCAGCACTGCCATCAGAAGATTCACACGATTGTAATCTGTGCCGTTGGCAGTTCGTCTTGGCAGACCAAAATTGGTCTGACACACCAGGGCCTGGATCTCGATCATGATTGGTCTGGTGCCTTCCATGGAACAAGCCACAACAGAACCGGATGCCCCTTGTGGTCTTCCGTCCAGCATATATTCTGATGGATTCTCCACCTCAACGAGACCTTCTTCCCGCATCTCAAATACGCCGATCTCATTGGTGGAGCCAAACCTGTTTTTCACACCCCGCAGGATGCGGTAAGATGCATGTCTTTCTCCTTCAAAATAGAGAACGCTGTCCACCATATGTTCCAGCACACGTGGTCCTGCCACACTTCCTTCTTTTGTCACATGACCGACAATGAACACAGGGATCTGCATCCCCTTTGCAATCTGCATGAGAACATTGGTGGATTCTCTTACCTGAGACACACTTCCCGGTGAAGAGGAAACTTCTTCGTTGAACATGGTCTGGATAGAATCGATCACAATCATCTGTGGTTTGGTTTTTTCAATCCAGGATCGAATGATCGAAAGATTGGTCTCACACAGAAGCTTCATGCTATTGCCAAACTCACCGATCCTGATGGCTCTCATCTTGATCTGCTCTCTGGATTCCTCACCGGACACATACAAAACCTGCAGTCCCTGCTGCGACAGATGCTGACATACCTGCAGAAGCAGGGTGGACTTACCGATACCCGGATCACCACCCACCAGAGTCAGCGATCCCTGTACGATTCCTCCACCCAACACGCGATCCAGCTCTTTTATTCCTGTTGTGATCCGGTCTGTCTGATCCAGTGATACTTCGTTCAGATTAACCGGAACATTATCTGAGGCATTCCTGATCTGGGCTGCAGTAGCCTGCGTCTTTGTCGAGACGATCTCCTCTACAAATGTATTCCACTGTCTGCATCCCGGACACTGCCCCATCCATTTTCCGGATTCATGTCCGCAATTCTGACAGAAATAAATCGTTTTCTTACTTTTAGCTGCCATAGATTTCCTCTTTACTGTAAATCGAAAAACAATGCGCAGTTCCCAAACCGGAAACTGCGCATCGACTACTTTTCATCATCCTACTCGAACGATCTCAACTTTTACTTCATCAGTTTTCTGGAGTTTTACACTGAATGAAAGTTTTCCGCCCAGACTTGTTTTGATATTTCCAATGTTATTATCGTTCAGAATTACTCTGTAGACCATATCATCTTCCATTCCCAATGTAATCTGTGCATCATCAGGTCCTGCAACGATGAACTCTACTCCGGTTTCTGTTTCAGAATAATCCTTAACAGCTGTTCCCGGTACTGACTCATATACGAATGTATCATTGCGCTCAAGTTTTGTAATCTCTTTAAAGGTTTTTACTTTATATATATCACCCTGAAATTCAAAGTCAGCCTTTTTGGTTTTCTGATCCAGTTCATAATCACCAAAACTGATGCTTCCATCTTCTTCTGCACGAAGCAGCTCTTTGATACTTGTCATAACAATGACCTCCTGAAAAATTGTGGCAATCCACTACTTGATGTAGTTACATTATAGTATATTTATCTGATTTTTTCCACACAAATATGCTTTTTTTACACAATATACTCTGATGTGTTACAGTTTATTTACAGGTAAAGGTGAGTTTTCCGGCTTTGCATCCCACAAGCACTGTGTCTCCTTTTGCGATCTCACCAGAGAGTATCTTCTCGGAAAGGGTATCTTCGATTCGATTCTGAATCTCTCTCTTCAATGGTCTTGCACCGTATTTACTGTTGAAAGAATTCTTGATCAGCTCCTCTTTTGCTGCAGTTGAAACACGAAGAGTGATATCCATCTGCTCTTTGCAGCGTTTCTCCAGATTACCAAGAAGGATCACCACGATTTCCTTCATCTCTTCTTTTGTGAGGGCATGGAATACGATCGTTTCATCGATTCGATTCAGGAATTCCGGACGGAACATCCGGCGAACCACTTCCATAACCTGGCTCTTCATATATTCATGATCCTGCTTTGCATCGTCTCCATTCTTGAAGCCCAGACGTTTTGGTTCTATGATTGCCTGTGCTCCTGCATTGGAGGTCATGATGATGCAGGTCTGTTTAAAGTCAACTTTTCTTCCCTGGGAGTCTGTAATGTGTCCATCATCCAGCACCTGCAGAAGAATATTGAATACATCCGGGTGTGCTTTCTCGATCTCATCGAAAAGGATCACACTGTAAGGATTTCTTCGTACCTTCTCAGAAAGCTGACCACCTTCCTCGTAGCCCACATATCCCGGAGGCGAACCGATGAGTCTTGACACACTGAATTTTTCCATATATTCAGACATATCCACACGGATCAGATCCTGTTCAGATCCGAATACAGCCTCAGCCAATGCTTTGGAGAGTTCTGTTTTACCAACACCGGTAGGTCCCAGGAAAAGGAAGGAACCAATCGGACGATTTGGATCTTTCAATCCGACACGACCTCTTCGGATTGCTTTTGCCACTGCGGTCACAGCTTCCTCCTGGCCAACCACTCTCTTGTGGAGGATCTTTTCCAGACGTGCAAGACGTTTGGATTCTGTCTCTTTCAGTTTTTCTACCGGAATCCGGGTCCAGCCGGAAACCGTATCTGCAACAGCATCTTCAGTAACGATCGCTTTGCTGTTCTGGTTTTTCTTATCAAATCGCGCTTTTGCAGCATCGACCTGTTTCTGCAGTTTCTTCTGTTCCTGCTGAATCTCTTTAGCCAGCTCCAGAGCTCCTTCTTTCAGTGCGAGCTCTTTTTCTTCTCTCAGCTGTCTGATCTGGATCTGGTTTGCTGTAATGGAAGCAGGTACCTTATAATTCCCCAGCTTCACTGCTGAAGAAGCCTCATCGATCAGATCGATCGCTTTGTCAGGCAGAAAACGATCCGTGATGTATCTTGCCGACATCTTAACAGCTGCATCCAGTGCTTCATCTGTGATCTGCACTCCATGATGTTTTTCATAAAAAGGTCTGAGACCGGTCAGGATCTCCAATGCTTCCTGCTCAGTTGGTTCCTCTACCATTACCGGCTGGAAACGACGCTCCAGTGCCGGATCCTTCTCAATATGTTTTCTGAATTCCCCGATCGTGGTGGCACCAATGATCTGGATCTCTCCTCTGGAAAGAGCCGGCTTCATGATATTGGCTGCATCCAGAGAACCCTCTGCTCCGCCGGCACCTATGATGGTATGGAGCTCATCAATAAAGAGCAGCACATTCTTGTGAGATGCCAGTTCGCGGATCACATTCTTAATACGTTCCTCAAACTCGCCCCTGTACTTGGTTCCTGCAACCATGCCGGACATATCCAGTACAACGATTCGTTTTCCCTTGATCGCGTCCGGTACCAGCCCTTTCTCGATACGCTGGGCAAGACCTTCTGCAATGGCAGTCTTTCCAACTCCGGGCTCACCGATCAGACAAGGATTATTCTTGTTTCTTCTGCTGAGGATCTGGATCACACGATTTATTTCTTTTTCTCTTCCGATCACCGGATCCAGTTTTCCCTTCTGTGCCATCTCTGTAAGATCACGGCTGTATTGATCCAGGATCGGTGTGGAAGAATCCTCATACACCTCTGATAATTTTGCATTCAGCTCTTCTTTGCTCAGATTAACATTCTCACCGATCGCACTGAGAATACTGCTATAAAGCTTCTGGATCGAGATGCCCATAGTCACAAGAAGACGTGTAGCTGAACACTCTGCATCCTTGATCAGTGCGATCAGAAGATGCTCTGTGCCAATCTCATCTGATTCGTGTTTCTCAGCCTCAAGTTCTGCACAGCGGAGTACATACTGATAACGCGGTGTGTATTCCACCGGTATCATCTTTCTCTCAGTACGATCTCCCGGTGCGATCAGATTTTCGATCAGATCCAGCAATTTATTGATATCAACATTGTTCTCTCTGAGAACCGCTGCTGCGGTACCGGATCCCTCAGCCATCAGACCGATCAGAATATGTTCTGTTCCAATATAATAATGCTTTGCGGCTTTTGCAGTTCGCTCACAAATTGTCAAAGCCAATTTAGCCTGTGGTGTAAAATTTTTTGCCATACAATCACTCCTGATGTTATTTCAACTGAGAACTATTATATTTTTTTTACCATAAAAGTGCAAGCCTGCTGTAACAAGAACAAAAATACGCGTA
>JAKSRN010000179.1 GCA_024403585.1 Lachnospiraceae bacterium
AAAAAAGGATAACAGAACATATAGTCCCATTACCCGTGCGATGCATCAACACTTATATCCCTACGTTGGCATTATCCAAATCAGGTTATGGGTAACAGATACAGATCTGATTCTCAGCCCACTGCAGTGAGCTCCCCTTTTTTATTTCGTTTATCAGTTTAATGCAGAACAGTGGAATTGTCAACCAGTTATGAGAAAGTGACGATCCACCTCCGTCCCCTTCTACCATTATCCGCTCTAGTATTGTATAATTGATAATAATCTAAGTGAATACTGAGAGAAAGGAATACATCCAACCACCCTCCCCGATGGCTGGATCTTGTGTGACTACTATGAAGTATGAAAAAGCAATATTAGCTGAATATGCACAAAATAAATCTTTATATCTTCAACTGGAAGAATATGTGGCCGGCATCCTGGAAGACATGATGAAATCTGAAAAAGTCATGCTCATGGATCTGACGCACCGTCTGAAAACACCTGACAGCCTGGCTAAAAAGATCATTAAAAAAGACAAATACCGCCTGCTGACAGACATCACCGATGTGGTGGGCTTTCGTCTGATTGCCTACTTTGCGGATGATGTGGACAAGATCGCTTCTCTGGTAGCGCAGCGCTTTCTGATGGACTGGAGCAATACGGTGGATAAATCAGCTGCTCTGTCTCCTACTGCATTCGGCTACAGTTCCCTTCATTACGTCTGCTCGCTTCCTGAAGAAGGACCATACACGGATTATCCTTCTGCTTTCAAGGGAATCCGTTTTGAGATTCAGATCCGTACTTCTCTTCAGCATGTATGGGCTGAGATCGAGCATGACCTTGGCTATAAGAGTGAGTTTGGTCTGCCACGTAACATTCGCCGTGAATTTTCACGTATCGCAGGACTTCTGGAGATCGCCGATGAACGTTTCAACGCCATCCGAACCAATGTAGGCACCTATACTCTGGAGATCCGGGATCAGATCAAGAATGGCTGTGGCACAGATATCCTGGTGGATCAGGTATCTCTCAAAGAGTTCATGTACAACAACGTCCGTATGCAGGATCTTGTGACACAGATCGCCGCTTCCTGCAATACCTGTGTGGAGCATGTAGACCCATTCCCATATCTGAAACATCTGGAATTTCTTGGTATATCCACCCTGGGTGACCTGTCAGAGATGCTGGAGCGCAACTGGAGCAGTGCTATCCGCTACGCCAAACATGTCCTGATGAATGTGGACGTGGATCTGATCTCCAGCAATGCTGTGCTTCGATATCTCTGCTATTCTGAGATGATCAATGCAGGCTACTCAGAGAGTCGAATCGAAAAATTCATGTCATTGTCAACAACGAACAAAGAAAGAATCCGCCAGAGCACGCAGGCACTGCTGGACAGACGCGAGATCATTAAGAGAAATGCCGAAATATAACGGTAACGTATTGGAAATGTTTTCTTTTTTATGTTATGATTAATCTATCCAGGATCCGGTAAACACCCCGAACAAGAAAGGAGAAGCTTATGGTGAACACTACAACAAGACGATCACTGAAGTTCCTGATCGCAGCATTTGCAGTATTCCTCTTACTGACAATTGCAAAAGTACTTCCTGTACATGCTGAGTCAGGCGTATTCAACGGTACACGTGTAACAGATGGCGCGTACGTAATTAAAAACTCTGATACAAAAGAGATTGATCCTGCTGCATTACGATACCTGACAGCAAATCAGCTTCGAATCGCAAGGAATGAAATCTATGCCCGCCACGGCAGAAAATTCGGTAACGGTGATTTACAGGCCTATTTCAATTCCTGCAGCTGGTACAAGGGAACCATCTCAGCAGATGATTTTGATGACGATGTTCTTTCTGATGTTGAGAATATCAATGCAGGAACAATCTCCATTGCTGAGTCCAGAGTAAATCCATACAGCGAATACATCATCCCTGACAGTGCCAGCGTATATCTGACAGAAACCAATTTACAGTATATGACACTGGAGCAGCTCCGTTTCGCAAGAAATGAGATCTATGCCCGTCATGGAAGAAAATTCAAAGATGAGACACTGAAGAAGCATTTCAACAGCTGTTCCTGGTATTCAGGAACAATCGACGGCTCTTCCTTTGATGATGATGTGCTGAATGATTGCGAATACAAGAATGCAGCCCTGATCTCCAAGGTTGAAGAGAAGAAAAAGAACGGCGGCAGCAGTTCATCTGAGTCTTCTAAACCATCCACTCCTCCTGCTTCATCAAGCAAAGAGATCCGGGACGGTTACTATTATGCAACCTTAATGTATACCAAGGATGACCCTAACAAATCAGGTGTTCTGAACACATGGTCCTTCGGATCAGATGATACTTTTACAGTAGAAGGTTCCTGGCAGTATATGAAAGATGATTCCGGCGAAGCATGGAATAATCCGGAATATCTGGAGTATGACAGCAGAGACTTCAAGCTGGCATCCGATGTTGAGTACTTCTATATCGGCGAAGAAAAACGTCCGAAGACAGATGGATATTTCTGGACTGTTATGGCCGCTGATGACCACCATGGTAATAAAGGCCTGGGATTCCAGATTCTGGTGAAAGATGGAAAGATTGTGGAGATGGCTGTTACTCAGTAATGATAATAGGAGCGATGAAACTTTTGTTTCATCGCTCCTTGTAATTTCCTGTCTATGATTTTTTCTCTTGTCTGTATCTATGGCTATCTATTTACTTTTTGGTATCACTATTACCTGCTTCTGTGCTTATTTATGGTTCTTGATACCGTGTGGTATGCCTTGTGATATGCCGTGTCATAGAAAAGGCTCTTCCAAGGATTTCTTGACACGCTCTCCTGCTCTTTGGCAAATCTCTTTCTCATATCAGTGTTTTCTTGACACGCTCTCTTGCTCTTTGGCAATTTCCTTCTCAAATCCTTCTTTCTACGACACGGCTCCCAACTCCAGCTTCCGCATCGCCTTAAACTCAAACCATGCCATCAGCGTTGTTACCGTCACAGCCAGACAATCCGCAATCGGTCCTGCAAACAGGATTCCATCGATGCCCATAAAAAGCGGCAGAATCAGGATCAGCGGTACCAGGAAGATAATCTGTCTGGTCAATGAACAGAAAGTTCCCTTCTTTGGCTTTCCGATGGATGTAAAGAAGGTTGCCGTGATCGGCTGCACACAGTTGGCCCATGTAAAGAAGAGATAGATTCTGAAGTAGCTGACCGCGAAACGGTAATACTCCTCTGATCCCTCTCCAAACAGCCCAATGATCTGTCTTGGAACCAGTTGGAACAGGGCAAATGCAATCACTGAGATAATAAATCCTGCTACAATCGCAAACCGGTAAGCTTCTCTCACTCGGTTGTACTTCTTGGCTCCGTAGTTGAAACTCTCGATCGGCTGGCTTCCCTGGGAAAGTCCGATCACCACGGAGAAAAACAACTGATTACACTTGGTTACGATTCCTGCACAGGCAATCGGAATTGCCTCACCATACACGGACTGAGCACCGTAGTGCTTCAGGGAATTGTTCAGAAGGATCTGCACCACCATCATAGCCATCTGGTTGATGCTGGATGCTGCTCCGATCTTGGCAATAAAGGAGAAGCACTCTCCTCTCGGTTTCAGATGTTCCAGCCTCAGCGGCACTGTCTTATAGTGCATCAGATAGCGGATTGCCAGACCTGCTGAGAAGAACTGTCCCATAATGGTTGCCAACGCCGCACCTTCCATGCCCCAGCCGAAGCCCATTACAAAGAGGGCATCCAGAAACACATTGATGATGGCACCGGACAGGTTGCAGAGCATGGTCATATTCGGGCTTCCATCTGCACGGATCAGATGTCCGCCGCCGATGGTCAGGATCAGGAATGGGAATCCGATGGCTGTAATTCGAACATAGGCTAATGCATAGGGAAGAACATCCGCCGGCGAGCCGAATCCGATCAGCATCGGGCGAAGGAATAATTCCACCAGCAGGCAGAGGAGGGTACCGAAACCAACCAGGCCGGTGATGGCATTTCCCACAAAGTAGGGAGCTTTTTTGTCATCGCCTGCTCCCAGGGTCAGATTGAAGGTGGAGGCTCCACCGATTCCAAACATCAAAGCGATGGCCGTGCACATCATCGCCAGTGGAAATGCTATGTTCGTCGCTGCGTTGCCCAACGTCCCTACTGCCTGGCCGATGAAGAGCTGATCTACGATATTGTAAACAGCACTGACCATCATGGCCACAATACTGGGTAGGGCAAACTTTTTCATAAGCTTGTTCACCGGCAGGATTCCAAGGGGATTCCCGCTGGTGGCTGCATTATTCTGTACTTTCATTTGTTCTCTCTTTCTTTTAAGTCGTTGCTCATGCGGAGGCATGGCGCACGATTTTGGGTGTACTCATCCTATGAAGGAATCGGGGTTTATGAGTAGAAACACCATGCCTTTTTAGTGGGCTTTGACCTTGTGTAAGCATGCTGAAAACTTACTACATATCATGAGATTGAACGGTTTCCTGTGCCTGTTGATCCTTCTTATGGATATGTTTCGTATGTGGCGGTTTCTTCGGCATAATAAATCGTCTTACACTTCGAATGAAAAGCTTTCTCTCCTCTTTTGTCATCCC
>JAKSRN010000018.1 GCA_024403585.1 Lachnospiraceae bacterium
GAGCCTGGAACCAACTGCGGTGATGAGGTAGGACAGTATGTTTTCTCCGGCGCAGCTGCCATCGATCCGGCACAGAGCGGAAAGACAGAAGCAGGACAGCCTCTGCATGTTGCTGCCATTGACTGTGGTATGAAACTGAATATTGTCCGTTCCCTGAACGCACTTGGCTGTAAGGTGACGGTTTTACCATGGAATACAAAACCGGAAACTGTTGAGGCTCTGAATCCGGATGGTGTCTTCCTGTCCAATGGACCTGGAGATCCAACCGACGTTGTGGAGACTGTTGAACTTGTAAAGGCGCTGCATGGAAAATTCCCGATCTTTGGCATCTGCCTGGGACACCAGATTCTGTCTCTGTCCTATGGTGCGGAGACTTATAAACTGAAATTCGGACACCGTGGCGGAAACCATCCGGTGAAGAACCTTCTGACTGATAAAGTTGAGATCACATCGCAGAACCACTCCTTCGCAGTAGCAGATGCTTCCCTTGAAGGAACCGGTCTTGAGGCTACTCATATCAACCTGCTGGATCAGACCATCGAGGGCGTACAGCATAAAGAGGACCGTGCTTTCTCCATCCAGTATCATCCGGAGAGCGCACCGGGACCACAGGACAGCCAGTATCTCTTCCGTCGTTTTATGGAAGTTATGAAGGGAGGATCTTTAGATGCCTAAGAGAACGGATCTTAAACGAATTCTTGTAATCGGTTCCGGCCCGATCGTCATCGGACAGGCTGCCGAGTTTGACTATGCGGGCACACAGGCCTGCCTGGCCCTGAAGGAAGAGGGCTATGAAGTAATCTTATGTAACTCCAACCCGGCTACCATCATGACTGATCCATCCATCGCGGATAAGGTTTACATGGAGCCACTGAATCTGAAATACATGGCCCGCATCATCCGTAAAGAGCGTCCGGATGCCATCCTTCCGGGAATCGGAGGACAGACCGGTCTGAATCTGGCTATGGAGCTGGAGAAAAAGGGCGTTCTTAAGGAGTGTGGCGTGGAACTGCTGGGAACGAAATTTTCCAGTATCGAGCAGGCTGAGGATCGTGAGATGTTCAAACAGCTCTGTATCGATCTGGGAGAGCCGATCCTGCCATCTCTGATCGCAGAGTCTATGGAAGAGGGTATCAAGGCTGCCGAGGAAATCGGCTACCCGGTTGTTATCCGTCCTGCATTTACCCTGGGTGGAACCGGCGGCGGCTTTGCTGATAATGAAGAGGAGCTGAAAGACATCCTGAAAAATGCTCTCGTCCTCTCACCTGTTGGCCAGGCCCTGATTGAGAAGTCCGTCCGCGGCTACAAAGAGATTGAGTATGAGGTAATGCGCGATGCCAACGACACCGCCATCACCATCTGTAACATGGAGAACATCGACCCGGTTGGTGTTCATACAGGAGACTCTGTGGTTGTATGTCCTTCTCAGACACTGACCAACAAAGAGTACCATATGCTGCGTGATTCAGCCCTGAAGATCATCCGTGCCCTGAAGGTTGAGGGTGGCTGCAACGTGCAGTTTGCACTGGATCCGAATTCCTTCCAGTATTATCTGATCGAGGTAAACCCTCGAGTTTCCCGTTCCTCCGCACTGGCTTCCAAGGCCAGCGGTTATCCGATCGCCCGCGTTTCTGCAAAGATTTCTGTAGGCTATCGTCTGGACGAGATCCATCTTGCCAATACACTGGCAAGCTTTGAGCCATCCCTGGATTACGTGGTTTCCAAACTGCCACGTTTCCCGTTCGATAAATTTACTGATGCAAACAACCATCTGGGAACCCAGATGAAGGCTACCGGTGAGGTCATGAGTGTCGGCCGTACCATGGAGGAGTCCCTTCTGAAGGGTATCCGTTCCCTGGAGATCGGTGTCAACCACCTGTATCATGCAAAATTTGATGACATGGCCACAGAGGACATTCTTGTTTACATTCAGGAAGGTACCGACGACAGAATTTATGCCATCGCGGAACTTCTGCGCCGTGGCGTGGAAAAAGAGGACATTTTCCAGCACACAAAGATTGACCGACTCTTCCTGCGTGTCTTTGACAACATCGTGAAGATGGAAGAGCAGGTGAAAGCTGCGAAACTGGATCCGACCGTCCTCTTTGAGGCAAAGAAGATGGGATTCTCCGATATGGTCATCGCAAAATTCTGGGGTATGACTGCCCATCAGGTCTTTGACCTTCGAAAAGAGCTGGGAATCTTCCCATCCTACAAGATGATCGACAGCTGTGCTTCCGAGTTTGAGAGCTACATCCCATACTTCTATTCCACCTACGAAGGGGAAAATGAATCCCAGCTGGACACTGACAAAGAAAAGATCATCGTTCTCGGCTCCGGTCCGATCCGTATCGGCCAGGGTGTAGAGTTCGACTACTCCACTGTACATGCCGTTAAAACCATTCAGGAATCCGGCTGTCAGGCGATCATCATCAATAACAACCCGGAGACTGTATCTACAGACTATACAACCTCTGATAAACTGTATTTTGAGCCTCTCTGTGTAGAGGATGTTATGAACATCATCGAACTGGAGCAGCCAAAGGGTGTCATTGCCACTTTAGGCGGACAGACTGCCGTAAACCTGGCTGAGCCTCTGAAAGAGTACGGTGTAACCATCGTTGGAACTGACTGTGATGCTATTGAGCGTGCAGAGAACAGGGATTCCTTTGAGAAGGTTCTGGAAGAACTGAATATCCCACAGCCAAAGGGACAGGCTGTTACTACCATTGAGGCAGGTGTAAAAGCTGCAGAGGAGATCGGATATCCTGTACTGGTTCGTCCTTCCTTCGTTCTGGGCGGACGTGCAATGCAGATCGTATCCAAACAGTCTGATCTGGAGCACTACCTGAAAACAGCTGTAGAGATTGATGTGGACAAACCTGTACTGGTTGATAAATATATCCGTGGCAAAGAAGTGGAGATCGATGCTGTCTGTGACGGAATCGATGTATTCGTACCGGGTATCATGGAGCTGGTAGAGCGTACCGGTGTCCATTCAGGAGATTCCATCTCTGTGTATCCGCCATTCAGCATTTCTGACAAGGTAAAAGGTACAATTCTCACTTATGCTAAGAAGCTGGGACTGGGAATCGGCATCATCGGACTTTTCAATATCCAGTTTATCGTTGATGATGAGGACAATGTTTACATTATCGAGGTGAACCCTCGTTCTTCCCGTACTGTACCGTTCCTGTCTAAAGCTACCGGCTATATGCTGGCTGACATTGCTACAAGAGTGATTCTGGGTGTGTCGCTGAAGGAGCAGGGCATCTTCTGTCTGTATCCGGAAGAGAAAGAGAGATGGTATGTGAAGGCACCTGCTTTCTCCTTCTCTAAACTGAAGGGTATGGATTCCTACCTGTCACCTGAGATGAAATCTACCGGTGAGGCCATCGGTTACGATGACAAGATGCATCGTGCTATGTTCAAGGCTCTTACTGCATCCGGTATCCGTCTGGCAAACTACGGAACTGTCCTTGTAACACTGGCAGACGAGGATAAAGAGGAGGCGCTTCCTCTGATCCAGAGATTCTATGATCTGGGCTTCAATATCGAGGCAACCACAGTTACAGCAGAGTTCCTGAAGAGCAAAGGCATCCGTTGCCGTATGAGAAAGAAACTCTCTGACGGCAGCCATGAGGTTCTGGATGTCATCCGTTCCGGCTATGTAAGCTACGTGATCAACACAAGGGCGATCATGTCCGGAATCCATGTAGGAGACGGTGTAGCCATCCGCCAGTGTGCAACAGAAAACAACGTAACCATGTTCACTTCCCTGGATACGGTACGCGTGCTGCTGGATGTTCTGGAGGAGCTGACCATCACAGTTTCTACGATTGATGCGTGAAAAAAATAAGGTTTTTGGTGAATTGTCATACGATTGTTAAGGATTGTATCTCTTTAAGTACAATCCAAGAGGTTGACAAGGAAAAAAAACTGGTTTATAGTACACAACATAAAGCAACGGCGCTTTGGATGTGATTAGTCCAAGGCGCCTTTTTCGTTATAGGACGAAACATTGAACAGGTATCGATGTGCTGATCAATAACAATAAAAAATTTTTTGGAAGCAAAGGGGCTTCAGATCGAGTCGGATCCGCCGACCGTTCTGGGGCCTTTCTTAGTTTCCGGACGAGGAGGAAATATTATGAGTAATGTACCAGAGATGTATGGAAGTCTTGTTTTTAATGACAAAGTCATGAGAACAAAATTACCGAAGGACGTTTACAAAGCCCTTCACAAAACAATCGAGAAAAATACACATCTGGAAGTTGACATTGCCAATGCAGTAGCAGTTGCAATGAAAGAGTGGGCAGTAGAGAATGGAGCAACACACTTCACACACTGGTTCCAGCCACTGACAGGTTTCACAGCTGAGAAACACGACAGCTTCATCTCTCCAACAGAGAACGGTGGAGTGCTGATGGAGTTCTCCGGCAAAGAGCTGATCAAAGGTGAGCCGGATGCTTCTTCTTTCCCATCAGGCGGACTTCGTGCTACATGTGAGGCAAGAGGATATACAGCATGGGATCCTACATCCCCTGCATTCATCAAAGACGGAACACTTTGCATTCCAACAGCATTCTGTTCTTACTCCGGTGAGGCACTGGATAAGAAAACTCCACTGCTTCGTTCCATGGATGCCCTCAGCAAAGAGGCTACAAAGCTTCTTCACCTGATTGGCAATACAGCAGTTGACAGTGTTGTAACTACAGTAGGTCCTGAGCAGGAGTACTTCCTGATCAACAAAGAGGACTTCGCTAAGAGACGTGACCTGGTATTCACAGGTCGTACACTTCTTGGTTCTCCGGCTCCAAAAGGACAGGAGATGGAAGATCACTACTTCGGAATGCTGAAAACAAGAGTTTCCGAGTATATGAAAGATCTGGATGCAGAACTCTGGAAACTGGGTATCCCTGCTAAAACAAAACACAACGAGGTTGCTCCTTGCCAGCATGAGCTTGCACCAATCTTCGATACAACAAACGTCGCAGTTGATCACAACCAGCTGACAATGGAGATGATGAAAAAAGTTGCTGAGAGACATGGTTATGTATGTCTGCTGCATGAGAAACCATTTGCAGGAATCAACGGTTCCGGTAAACACAACAACTGGTCTATGAGCACAAACACAGGAGTAAACCTTCTGGATCCTGGTAAAACACCTGCAGAGAATACACAGTTCCTGGTATTCCTGGCAGCAGTAATCAAAGCAGTTGATGATTATGCAGATCTGATGAGACTTTCCGTAGCAAGTGCAGGAAACGATCATCGTCTTGGAGCGAATGAGGCTCCTCCTGCAATTATCTCTATCTTCCTGGGCGACGAGCTGACAGCTGTAATCGAGTCCATCGAGAAAGATGAGTTCTTCCACACAAGCGAGAACGTAAGCATGGAGATGGGAGCGAATGTAATCCCACACTTCACAAGAGATACAACAGACCGTAACAGAACATCACCATTTGCCTTCACAGGAAACAAATTTGAGTTCCGTTCCCTTGGTTCTTCCGCATCTGTTGCAGGACCAAACACATACCTGAACACAGCAGTAGCAGAGGTTCTGAGCCAGTTCACAGCAAAACTTGAGGGAACACCTGCAGATCAGATGGAGAAAGCAATCCATGATCTGATCCGTGATACCATCATTGCTCATAAGAGAGTCATCTTCAACGGAAACGGCTACTCAGAGGAGTGGGTTGAGGAAGCAGAGAAACGCGGACTTTACAACCTGCGTTCCACACCGGAAGTACTTCCAAAATTCCTGGATGCTAAGAACATCGAGCTCTTCACAAAACATGGCGTTTACACAGAGGCTGAGATGCATTCCCGTCATGAGATCAAACTGGAGAAATACTGCAAGACTCTTCATATCGAAGGAAAGACTCTGCAGAGCATGCTCTACCAGGAATTCATGCCGGCAGTTGCAAAATATATCGATTCTCTGGCAGCATCCATCACAGCAAGAAAAGCAGCATGTGCAAGCATTTCCTGCGGATCTGTTGAGAAACAGCTTGAGAAGATCTCCGGTCTCTATGAGGAGCTGGCAGTTCTCGCTGAGAAACTGGATGCAGCTGTAGCTGAGGCAGAGGCAATGGAAGATCTGGAAGCACTGGCAACCTTCTACCATGAGACAGTAATTGGTGCAATGGAAGCTGCTCGTAAAGTGGCTGATGAGATTGAGGTTTACATGCCGGAAGATTTCATGCCATATCCAACTTACACAGATATGCTCTTCTACGTATAAGAGGATGAACACGGCGGAGCAGGATGCGAATGTCCGCTTTGCTGTTAACGGAACATACCGGATGATGAAAAACCACCTGATTCATTCGGAAAGCTTCCGATGATAAAACAGAATATATTATATAGATGCAAAGGCGCGTTGATCCAGGGGAGGAGACTCCGAAAGGATACGCGCCTTTACATATAGAAGCAAAAGATCAGGAAGTGTGAATGAGGTAAGCATGTTCTGATCGGATGCTGAATTTGAGGAGGAAACTTATTATGACTGACATTATTCAAAGCGCTATTTCAAGTGAGGTATACGGCGTCTGGTTCCTGATCGGAGCTGCGCTGGTATTCTGGATGCAGGCCGGATTCGCCATGTGTGAGGCTGGTTTCACCAGAGCAAAAAACTCCGGAAATATTATTATGAAAAACCTGATGGACTTCTGTATCGGAACTGTTATGTGGTTCATCATGGGAGCATCTCTGATGCTGGGTGACAACATGCTGGGCGGATTTGCCGGTAAGTTCTCATTCAATGTATTTACAAACTTTGCAAACTTCGATTATTCATCCTTTGTATTCAACCTGGTATTCTGTGCAACCACAGCGACAATCGTTTCAGGATCCATGGCTGAGCGTACAAAATTCTCTTCTTACTGTGTATACTCTGCAGTAATCTCTGCCATCATCTATCCAATCGAGGCACATTGGACATGGGGCGGCGGCTTCCTGGCACAGTGGGGCTTCCATGATTACGCTGGTTCCAACTGTATCCATATGGTTGGTGGTATCTGTGCTCTGATCGGTGCATCCATCCTTGGACCACGTATCGGAAAATTCGTTAAAGATAAAGACGGAAAAGTAGTGAAAGTCAATGCTTTCCCTGGACATAATCTGGTAGTTGCAGCACTTGGTGTATTCATCCTCTGGTTTGGATGGTACGGATTCAACGGCGCTGCAGCAACTGATATTCCAACACTTGGTTCTGTATTCCTTACAACAACTGTAGCTCCTGCAGTAGCAACTGTAACCTGTATGTGTTTCACATGGATCAAATACGGCAAACCGGATGTTTCCATGTGTCTGAACGCTTCTCTGGCTGGTCTGGTAGCCATCACAGCTCCTTGTGATGTTGCTGACTGTGCAGGTGCAGCGATCATCGGTTTTGTAGCCGGTTTACTGGTAGTATTTGGTGTATGGTTCACTGATAATGTAGTACATACAGATGACCCTGTAGGTGCAGTTGCTGTTCATATGATGAATGGTATCTGGGGTACGATCGCAGTTGGTCTTTTTGCAACAGCTTCCGCTCCTGGATTTGCAGTAGCAGGTATTCAGGAAGGTCTCTTCTATGGCGGCGGCTTTGGCCAGCTGATCAAACAGCTGGGAGGTATGGCAGTAACAATCCTCTGGACAGTAGTAACAATCACAATCGCATTCCTGGTGATCAAACATACAATCGGTCTTCGTGTATCTGAGGAAGAGGAGATCAAAGGTCTGGATTCTACAGAGCATGGTCTTCCAAGTGCTTACTCCGGCTTCCAGATCATGGACGTATCCGCAAGCAGCATGACTTTCTCTGAGAACGAGAACACCTTCGTTGGTGCTGAGGAGTATGAGAAAGCTTCCAAAGTACAGAAGGATGCTGTTGTCCCTGTATCTGTAGCGCCTGATATGGGAACAGGAATGTACAAAGTAACGATCATCGCTAAGCTGTCCCGCTTCGATGCTTTGAAAGATGCTATGAACAAAGTTGGTGTAACAGGTATGACTGTAACACAGGTTATGGGCTGCGGTATGCAGAAGGGTGCCGGCGAGCGTTACCGTGGAGTTGAGATGGATGCAACTCTGCTTCCAAAGGTACAGGTTGATGTCGTAATCGGAAACCTTCCTCTGGAAACTGTTATTGAGGCAGCTAAGAAAGCTCTTTACACCGGACATATCGGTGATGGAAAGATCTTCGTTGTTAACGTAGGTAAAGTAGTAAAAGTACGTACCGGTGAGGAAGATATGGCAGCACTTCTGGACGTAGAGTTCTGATCACTGCTATAGCTTCAAAGATTCAGACTGATCCATGATACAAAGATCGGTCGAATCATAATACAATCGTTTCCAGGGGCGAGACTTCGTAAGACCTGTCGGTCCGGTTCACTGTAAGTGTTCTTTCCGATATTCTACGTATGAACGTTTCAATCCTCGTCCGAACCGGATCGGGCAGAGGTCCCGCCCTTTGAAATAAACCTTCTTATTTCTATTACTATCATCAGAGATCCCCTGTCTGAAAAGACGGGGGATCTCTTCGTGACAGCAGAATTTTCTTGATCAATCCTGCAAAATTGATTTATGGGTCAGTTCATTAGTCGTTTTCAATAAGGAAGATCAGCGATACAAGACCTTTGTTGTGAATAACAGAGTTTTTATGCTTTACTATCTTGACATATTAAGTGTATGTGGGTATACTCTTAAACATGTAAAGCAAAGGCGCTTCGACTTAGGTCGAGGTGCCTTTTTTTTGTAAGAAACCCAAGAATATTTCTCTGAATATTTCCCCTGAAAGGAAGCATTCGAAAGAATGTTAGGGAAATCGGGATTCTTAGGGAGAATGAAAAAACATGTATATGGAAGATAAAGTAAAGGAAGAATGCGGTGTATTCGGTGTCTGGGACAGCGTCAGACAGGATGTAGCTCATGATGTGTATTACGGTCTTCTATCCCTGCAGCACAGAGGACAGGAGGCAGCAGGAATCGCCACATGCAACAGCATGGGTCCGCGAGGCAACCTGTATCTGAAAAAAGAGATGGGACTGGTAACAGAGATCTTCAACGAGAAGAATCTCTCAGAGCTTCCCGGCAACCTTGGAATCGGTCATGTACGATATTCCACAACAGGAGAAAGTACCCCGGTCAATGCACAGCCATTTACCTGCTACTACCAGAAAGGAACCTTAGGCCTGGTTCACAACGGTAACCTGGTAAATGCTGCCGATCTGAAAAAGATGCTCATGAACCACGGCTATACATTCCAGGCGACCACAGATACAGAAGTGATCCAGATGCTGCTGGCAAGAATGAGATCTGAGTCAAGATCCATTGAAGAAGCGGTAAGAAGAACCGTTTCCTATCTGGAAGGCGGTTATGCACTGCTGATCATGAGCCCTCGTAAGCTGGTAGCTGTAAGAGATCCTCTTGGATTGAAACCTCTTTGCATCGGTAAAACAGAAACCGGCTGGATGCTGGCATCTGAAAGCTGTGCTCTGAAGGCAGTGGGAGCAGAATTCGTAAGAGATGTGATCCCGGGAGAGATTGTTAAGATCTCCAAAAATGGTTTGGAATCAGATACCTCCATGTGCAACAGAAAAGCTGCACACTGTGTATTTGAATATATTTATTTTGCAAGACTGGATTCAAAGATCGATCAGGTCAGCGTCTACAATGCAAGATTTAAAGGTGGACAGGCACTGGCAGATGCCTATCCGGTGGAAGCGGATATCGTTGCAGGTGTTCCGGAATCCGGAATGACAGCAGCTGCAGGATATGCAAACAGGGCTGGTATTCCGTATGTGCAGGCATTTTATAAGAACAGTTACATCGGAAGAACCTTCATCAAGCCAACGCAGAAGGAAAGAGAATCCGCTGTTCACATGAAACTGAATGTGCTGGAGGATGTGGTCAGAGGAAAACGAATGGTGCTCATCGATGATTCCATCGTTCGAGGAACGACCATTGCAAATCTGATCCGGCTCTTACGAGCAGCAGGAGCCCTGGAGGTTCATGTAAGGATCTGTTCTCCGCCTTTCTTACATCCATGTTATTACGGTACAGATGTACCGGATAATTCCCAGCTCATCGCACAGAAGATGAGTGTGGAAGAGATCTGTGAGCAGATCGGAGCAGATTCCCTGGGTTATATGCGCCTGGAGGATCTGGATGCAACAGTGGAAAATCTTCCATTGTGCAAGGCATGTTTTAATGGAGTCTATCCAACGGAGATTCCGGAGGAAGAATAAAATTCCTATTATTATAGAAGAAACACAACAAAAGAATGGAAAAGCAGGACAAAGGCGTCAGATATTCACCAGAATAACTGTCGCCTTTTCTCTTTTTCAATTGATTCGATGAGGAGGACATTATGGTCAAATACGTGTTCGTCACAGGCGGAGTTGTATCCGGTCTGGGTAAAGGAATCACGGCGGCATCTCTTGGCCGCTTGTTAAAAGCCAGAGGGTATAAGGTTACCATGCAGAAGTTTGATCCCTATATCAACATGGATCCGGGAACCATGAATCCGATCCAGCATGGCGAGGTGTTCGTTACAGACGATGGAACAGAGACAGACCTGGATCTGGGCCATTACGAGCGATTCATCAATGAGAAGCTGGATTTTAACTCCAATGTAACAACAGGAAAAATATACTGGTCCGTGCTCAACAAAGAGCGTCATGGTGATTACGGCGGTGGAACCGTTCAGGTTATTCCACATATCACCAATGAGATCAAGGACCGATTCTATAAAGCAAAATCTCCGGACGAAGAAACCATCTCCATCATCGAGATCGGCGGAACCGTCGGAGATATCGAGAGCCAGCCATTCCTGGAGGCCATCAGACAGTTCCAGCTGGAGGTAGGAAGAGAGAATGCCATCGTCATCGAGGTTACCCTTGTTCCTTATATCAAGGCTTCCGGAGAGCTGAAAACCAAGCCAACCCAGATGAGTGTAAAGAGTCTGCAGAGTATGGGACTCTGGCCGGATATTCTGGTATGCAGATCGGATTATCCGCTGGATCTGGGGCTTAGAGCTAAGATCGCACAGTTCTGTAATGTAAAGACAGAGCATGTACTGGAGAATCTGGATGCAGATTCCCTCTACGAAGTGCCAATCATGATGGAGGAGCAGAACCTGGCGAAAGCAGTTTGTGACTGTCTCCACATTGCATGTCCGGAACCGGATCTGACAGAGTGGAAGCAGATGCTGGACAATCTCCATCATCCAAAACACAAGGCAACCATTGCACTGGTTGGAAAATATGTAGCACTCCATGATGCCTACCTCAGTGTGGCAGAAGCCATCCATCACGCCGGTATTGCATCCAGATGTGATGTAGCCATCAAGTGGATCGATTCCGAGGAAGTGAATGAAGATACCATCGATGCGCTTTTAGGAGATGCAGACGGAATCCTTGTTCCGGGAGGCTTCGGTACAAGGGGAACAGAAGGAAAGATCCTGGCAATTGAATATGCCAGAACAAAGAAGATCCCATTCTTAGGCCTCTGTCTTGGCATGCAGCTGGCGATTGTGGAGTTTGCCAGAAATGTACTGGGACTTACAGATGCCCACAGCATTGAGCTGGATCCTGAAACCACCAATCCGGTGATCCACCTGATGCCGGAGCAGGAAGGTGTAGAGAATCTTGGCGGAACCTTACGACTTGGTTCTTACCCTTGTGTTTTACAGAATGACACAAAAGCCATAGATCTTTACGGAACCAAAGATATCGAAGAGCGTCACCGCCATAGATATGAAGTAAACAATGACTACAGAGATCAGCTGAGAGAGGGAGGCATGGTGCTTTCCGGAATCTCACCGGATGGAAGAATTGTAGAGATGATCGAATTAAAAGATCACCCATACTTCCTGGCCACCCAGGCACATCCGGAATTCAAGTCCAGACCGGATGTACCGCATCCGCTCTTCAAGGGCCTGATCTATGCGGCATTGGAGCAGCAGCGAAACAACAGATAACATCTTAGAAGGAGATACCCCCTTCTTAATAAACAGGGTGTAACAAGTCTTGGCCAATGCTCAGACTTGAATAAGTATAGTTGAATGAACTAGGAGGAGTTTTATGAAAGAATATCAGGGTTTATACAGACCGGAATTTGAACATGACAACTGCGGTATCGGTGCGGTTGTCAACATCAAAGGAAAGAAAAGCCACCAGATCGTGGATGATGCTCTGAAAATCGTAGAGAATCTGGAGCACAGAGCCGGAAAAGATGCAGAAGGAAAAACCGGTGATGGTGTTGGTATCCTCACACAGATTCCACACCGTTTCTTCAGAAAAGTGGCAAGAGAGCTGCAGATCCCGATCGGCGGCGAGAGACAGTACGCAGTCGGAATGTTCTTCTTCCCACAGAACGAGCTGAAAAGAAAACAGGCGCAGAAGATGTTCGAGGTAATCGTAAAGAAAGAAGGACTGAAATTCCTTGGCTGGAGAAAGGTAGTAACTTTCCCGAATGTACTGGGTCAGAAAGCCATCGACAGCATGCCGGAGATTTACCAGGGCTTCGTAGAGCGTCCGTCTTCCGCACAGACCGATATTGAGTTCGACAGAAAACTCTATATCGTACGCCGTGTATTTGAGCAGAGTAACGATGCTACTTATGTACCATCCCTGTCCTGCAGAACCATCGTATACAAAGGAATGTTCCTGGTAGACCAGCTTCGTACCTTCTTTGCTGATCTGCAGGATCCAACCTATGAGTCAGCCCTGGCCATGGTACATTCCCGTTTCTCTACCAACACAAACCCAAGCTGGCAGAGAGCCCATCCGAACCGTATGCTGGTTCACAACGGTGAGATCAACACCATTAAGGGCAATGCCGACAAGATGCTGGCTCGTGAAGAGACTCTCTTCAGTGAAGTATTCTCTGCAGAGGATATGAACAAGATCTTCCCTGTAGTAGAGACCTCCGGATCCGACTCCGCTATGCTGGATAACACACTGGAGTTCCTGATGATGGCTGGAATGGATCTTCCACTGGCAGCTTCCATCCTGATCCCGGAGCCATGGTCACACAATGACACACTGACCAAAGAGGTGCGTGACTTCTACCAGTACTACGCAACCATGATGGAGCCATGGGACGGCCCTGCATCCATCATGTACTCCGATGGAGACGTAATGGGAGCAATCCTTGACAGAAACGGACTGCGTCCATCCAGATACTATGTAACAGATGATGACAGACTGATCCTCAGCTCAGAGGTTGGTGTACTCCCTGTAGATGAGGCCCATATCGTTCTGAAAGAGCGTCTGCATCCTGGAAAAATGCTGCTTGTTGATACAAGAGCCGGCAAGATCATCAACGATGATGAACTGAAAGCACACTACGCAATGGGCAAACCATACGGCGAGTGGATCGACAGCAACATGGTAGCTCTGAAAGAAGTAAAGGCACCAAACAAGAAAACACCTTCTTATAAATATGAAGAACTGAGAAGACTTCTGAAATCCTTCGGTTACTCTTATGAGGAGTACATCGAGGAGATCAAGAACATGGCTCTGAACGGAAACGAGATGATCGGCTCCATGGGTGTGGATACACCAATCGCTGCTCTCTCCAAAACTTACCAGCCAATGTTCAACTACTTCAAACAGCTCTTCGCACAGGTAACAAACCCACCGATCGATGCATCCCGTGAGAAGATCGTTATCTGTACACCTGTATACGTAGGAAAGAACGGTAACCTTCTGGAAGAGAAACCAGAGAACTGCCATGTACTGAAGATTGAGAACCCAATCCTTACTGATCTGGATCTCATGAAGATCTCCAGCATGAACAAACCTGGCTTCAAGGTAACAAAAGTGCCGATCGTATATTATAAGAGCACACCGATCCAGCGTGTAATGGATCACCTCTTCGTAGAAGTGGATCGTGCTTACAACGAGGGAACCAATGTGCTGATCCTGTCCGACCGTGGCGTGGATGAGAACCATGTAGCGCTTCCATCCCTCTTAGCAGTAGCAGCAGTACACAGCCATCTGGTACAGACCAAGAGATGTACAGCTATGTCTCTGATCCTGGAGTCCGGAGAACCTCGTGTGGTACATCACTTTGCAACACTGCTTGGTTTCGGTGCTATCGCAGTAAACCCATATCTGGCACATGCTACCATCAAAGAGCTGGTAGATACAGACCTGCTGGATAAAGACTACTACTCTGCAGTAAATGACTACGACAAAGCCATCCTGAGCGGAATCATCAAGATCTCCTCCAAGATGGGAATCTCCACTGTAAAATCCTACCAGGGCAGCAAGATGTTTGAGGCGATCGGTATCTCTAACTCTGTAATCGATCAATACTTTACAGGTACTGTAAGCCCTGTAGACGGTATCACTCTGGCAGATATTGCAGAGGCAACAGATAAGCAGCATTCAAAGGCATTTGATCCGCTGGGACTGGGAACAGATCTGTCCATCACTCCTGTCGGAAAACATAAGATGCGTTCTCAGGGTGAGGCACACAGATACAACCCACAGACCATCCATATGCTGCAGAAAGCAACAAGAGACGGCAGCTTTGATGAGTTCAAACAGTATACCGCAATGGTAGACAGGGAGGAAACAGGCTACTTAAGAAGCCTTCTGGACTTCCAGTATCCGGAAGCAGGTGTACCGCTTGAGGAAGTTGAGAGCGAGTACGAGATTGTAAAACGCTTTAAAACAGGTGCTATGTCCTACGGTTCCATCTCCGGAGAGGCGCATGAGGCACTGGCCATCGCTATGAACCACCTGCATGGAAAATCCAACTCCGGTGAGGGTGGTGAGTCCGATGAGAGACTTGAGTCCGCAGGAACAGATCATGACAGAAGTTCCGCAATCAAGCAGGTTGCTTCCGGACGTTTTGGTGTAACAAGCCGTTACCTTGGCTCCGCAAAAGAGCTGCAGATCAAGATGGCCCAGGGTGCAAAACCAGGTGAGGGCGGCCACCTTCCTGCTAAGAAAGTATATCCATGGATCGCGAAGACCAGACACTCCACACCAGGTGTATCTCTGATCTCCCCTCCACCACACCATGACATTTATTCCATCGAGGATCTGGCTCAGCTGATCTACGACCTGAAAAATGCCAACAAATATGCACGTATCTCTGTAAAACTGGTATCTGAGGCCGGTGTAGGTACCATCGCAGCCGGTGTAGCAAAAGCCGGTGCACAGGTAGTTCTGATCTCCGGATATGACGGAGGTACAGGAGCTGCTCCACTGAGTTCTATCCATAACGCAGGACTTCCATGGGAGTTAGGTCTGGCAGAGACCCATCAGACACTGATCCAGAACGGTCTGCGTCAGAGAGTAGTCATCGAGACAGACGG